>JAPYPM010000322.1 GCA_029937635.1 Nitrospinaceae bacterium | reverse complement strand
CATCAATTCATTACTTTCGCAGGACTGAAGATTTTCAAGCAACAAGTCTGCTACATCTTTGGTCGATAACACAATATGACTAACACGAATCGAGCGTATGGACATAACTTACCCCATTAAAAAATCTTTATTGTTATTTATTATTAATTGTATCCTTTTTAGATTTTTTTACCAAGGACTTAGGGCAAACGTGGAGAAATTAAAAAAACTTTATTTTATTGCTGATTTTAGAATAACAGCGTAGCACAAAGATTTTAAGAACAGCGCTTTGCTGCCTATTATGGATAAATCTCGTCAACATTTGAATCAAATTTGAAAATTAATCTCAGCTGTACCGTTATGAAGTATAAAATGAGGAAGACTTGTACGTATTGAGCCCGCAACTAAAAAGAACATTGAGCGCGGCCGCTACAGGAACAGAAACTATAATTCCCACCAGCCCAAAGAACTCTGCTCCAAGCAAAACAGCAAAAATGATTGCTACAGGATGTAAACCTATTTTTTCACCGACAATACGTGGGGTAATAATCATACCTTCTAAACCCTGAACCACTGCAAAAACACCTGCCACACCCAAAACAAGCATCCAGTCTTGAGTCTGCATAAACGTTAATATTGCAGCTGGAGCAAACCCAATGACCAAGCCTAGGTAGGGCACAAGATTGGCGAACCCAGCCAAAAAACCTATAAATAAGCTCATCGGGGTATCACAAAAAAACAACCCGACGCTATAAAGCCCCGACATAATAAGACCGACCATTAATTGTCCTCTTACAAAACCTGCAAGAACCTCATCTATTTCCTTGATCAAACTCAGTACTCGTTTTCTGAACCTTTCAGGAATAAAACTGAGCATTTTTTTATTTATCAAATCATAATCTCTTAGCAAGTAAAACATAACAACTGGAATAATCACAAGATTGGCCAAAAATAAAATAAAACTAAACAAACCTGCTACCGAACCCCATAAAATTGATGTGACCGATGAAATCACTTTGAGAGGAAGCTCTCCAACCTTTAAAAATTCTCTGTTTAAAATCTCTTGAATTTTCTCAGGTTCACCAATTAGCCCCAACAAAGGATAAATCCATTCTTGTATTATCGTGATGTAGTTGGGTAAGTTAGAAACCAAATGCTCTGCCTGTAGTTTAAGCAATGGAAAAATCAAAAGGCCCACTCCAGTGACAAGAGAAAAAACTCCGACCATTAGAACCAAAACTGCAAAGGTTCTGGAAATTTTCAACAACTCTAAGCGATCTGTTACTGGATCTAATATATATGCCAAAGCAAAGGCAATGAAAAATGGAGTAAGGACCCGGCGAGAGAAGTAGAAAAAAATTACCGATAGTAAAATTCCGACAACAATAAAATATATAATTTGTGTATTTTTCTCTTGAGTCATATCAAAGGTCACCAAAAGGCAACGGTGAGTTCTTTACTTGAGGAACCGGAGAGACCAAGCGTTGATTCTCTTTATTTTTCAAACTTGGTGTCCAATGTTCTTGTATGACGGGAATAAGAAACTCTGTCATTTTTTTCCCAACGCGACGAAAAGCTTCCAATTCGCTCGCAAAAACATCATTTTCGGAAGCTGAATCAAAATCACTTTTTGCTGCCACCACCATCGATTGACGAGAAGAAATAGCCTTAACATTGATCCCAGCTCTAACCTTTTGCGCATTTGCTCCTTCTTTATTTATATTAGATGATGAAGTAGCGTTCCCTACAATAACAATATCTACTCCTGCTTTCGACCCTATATCAACTACATCTGAAAAATTTCCACCCATTGCACTCATTACCATTTTCTTAGAAATTTCATAACGCAAAGAACTTCTGTTCACGACAGGAATACCTGCCTCGATAAAACTTCTAGTCAACAACATTTCAGAAATAGGTACTTCTTCCCAGAAACTTGATTCTCCATCAAAACTCAAACTGCTCTCGTTAATAAGAATTATAACCTGTTCTATTCCTTCTGGTCCTGTAGAAAATCCCCTTCTACTTAAAGCTCGACTAATTGCTTCCTGAAATAAATTTACTTCGAGCTTAACGCTACTCACCAATTCTAAAGGATCGTCGTAAGCTTCTAAAAACCGATAAGACTTCACATACTTATCAGATACTTTCAGTATCCTTTGCATTTCCTGCGAATTTCTTTCAAACTCATCATCCCCCAAATTTTCTCGTAAGCTCTGTTCCAGAGAAGATCTTAAAGCTATTTTGACCGCTTTTTTTCTAGCTTTAACAAAATCATTCTTCACCACCCCAACTTCTGCACTTACCTCATAAAGTGTATCAAAACCGAGCTGGGCAAAAGAAATAAAAACTTGTCCGACTACTATAAAAACTAAAGCTACCCCTAAGAAAAATTTGAGATTTAGTTTCTTCAATGCCATTATTTTTCTTTAAATCCTTTTAATCATGACATCGAGCATCACTATTTTCTTTCTTTCTCTTCCGGTGCTTTTTTAACTAAAAACTCTAAAGATTTGATTTCACGTGGAGATAAAAACTTATACGCTCCTAAAGGAAGGCCTGCTAAACTTAGACTACCAAAGTGAGTTCGCTTTAGTCTTATCACAGGATGTCCGATAATCTCACAAATCCGTTTAATGTGTCGATTTTTTCCTTCAAACATTTTAATTTTTAAGAAGCTGTTTTTGCCACTGATACGATCAACTTCAGCCTCTAGTGGCATAGTTGATTGATTGTCCAATCCTATCCCACGCCTAAGGCGGCGCAATTTTTTTTCATCAGGGATCCCCCTCACCTTAACCAAGTAAGTTCGTGGAACCTTATACTTTGGGTCAAGTAACTTTTTAGATAAAGACCCATCACTGCTCAGCAATAG
>JAPYPM010000017.1 GCA_029937635.1 Nitrospinaceae bacterium | reverse complement strand
CTTCCATCGTTTTTCATTCATGTTGTGCATTTGGAGGGATAATTATTAAAACTATATACCCAAGATTAAGCACTCTAATCAGTTTTATACTTTAAGTTTTTAATAAAATTATTTATCAAGATTAATTTTTTTAACAACAATTTTATTCTTTGTTTTAGGAGGTGTCTTGCCCTCTTTAGCATTTTTACGAGCTTGTTTTTCAGCTTCCATTTGCCTTAAAATTAATTCACGTTGTTTTGGGTCTTCAAACCAAGCGGAAATAATAACTCCAAACTCATACAATCCGTATAAAGGAAAGCCAAGAAGAACTTGAGTGATAATGTCAGGAGGAGTCAGCACAGATGCAAGTAAAAAACATCCAAGAAAAGCCCATTTTCTATACATTTTCATTTGTATAGTATTAATTATTCCAAACTTAGTAAGCAATACCATCAACAAAGGAGTTTGAAAAGCAAATGCAAATGCTAATATTAATTTCACAACAAAATTAAAATATAGCTGAATAGTAACTTGCATTGTCCAAAACTTGGAACCATAGCCAAGTAGAAACTTTAATCCAAGTGGTAAAACAAGAAAATAACAAAAAATCCCTCCAAATATGAAAAAAAATGTCCCCGCAAGGACAAACATAGAAGTAATTTTCTTTTCTTTAACTTTCAGTCCAGGAGCTATAAAAAACCAAATATGGTAGAGAATAAATGGCATAGATATAAACAAGGAACCCATAAAGGCAACTTTCATATGGGTGAAAAAAACTTCCGTTGGAGATATATAAATTAGTTCGTTGCGGTACTTAGTTGGAAGGGGGTCTTGCAACCACAGAAGTAAAAAATCAATAAAGTAAAAACATAAACCAAAAAACAAACCAACAACAATTCCTACAAGTACCAATCGATCACGTATTTCGATAAGATGGTGACTAACTGGAATTTTCTCTGTAAAATTTACGTTTTTAACCACTGTATATAAAATTTTCTGATAAAAAAATAGCGCCAATAAAAATTGACGCAACTACTAAAAAAACACAACAAAACCGATAAACCTTTAATTTATATCAAGATTTGGAGATACAGTTAACACTGTACTTAAAATAAAAGTGAAATTCAATAATCAATTAATTTGATCAACATTGGACGACCTAATAATTTTTAATAAATTGATCAGCTGATTAAAATAATTGATAATATAAAGTGAAATAATTATCCACATCCTACAATTTACCTTACCGACCTTAAACTAGGGGGTTGATTCTTATTGTAAATTCGACATACAAATGTAAGTGCATGTAATATTTAGTTTTTATGTTATATAAACTTTGTAGATAATGCCGTCGCCTTTAAAAAAGGCTACTATTAAAAGTCTTTTATCTCTTAAAAAATATAAAAATATTCTATTTGCTAGCAATTGGAGGTAATTTCTTTCTTCTGCAAAGCTAAATAATAATGGTTAACTTATCCTAAAGTTATATATTAAATTGCGAAGCGACTATAATTCTCTTATATTGTTTAAAATAAATATTTAAATATGCAGAAATAAATTTAATATCTATTCAGATTTAGCTTTATAACGATATAACTAATTTTTAAAATATAAATTAATGTTTTTTAATTGATCTATGAGACTAAAGAAAGAGTTTGTTGAAAAAATTTCCAAAAAAATTATTGAGTCTTTAATTAATAAAGATTTAATCATTTGGGAAAGTAGCCCTGACAAGTTGGAATCAATAATTAATAACATAATTATTGATGATCTAATGGTAGAAGACCACTTAAATGAAGAAGTAAAGCAATTACTAGATTCAAGAACTGATGAGTATGAGCGGAGCATGATGGACTATGGAAGAGTTTTTCAATTAGTAAAATCTAAACTAGCCCGTGAGCGTGGATTAATATTCTAATTAAGGTATGACTATGAGGATCAGCAGGGAAAAAGTTAATCACATCAGCAAGAAAATTATTGAAAACCTTGAGAAAAGAGACGATTTTGATTATAAAGCCGAACTAAATGAGATACGGCTTGAAATTACTCATGTTATGAACGAATTTTTAAAAATAGAAGACAACGCAGATGAAAATGCTCGTAAAATATGCGCATCTTATTCTCGTACTATGCGTGAAGGTACTGATGAGTGGGAAATTCTTTACAACAAACACTATGAAGAACACTTATCTAAACACGGTATAAAATAATAAGACTACTCTTCCAACTTCAACGCAATCATTAAAGCCTCGTCGTAAACCCTTTTAATAGGGATTCCTTTTTCAAGAGCAATTTTTCTACAATCCTCATACTCAGGAGAAATGTTTCTCGTCGATTCGTCTACCCATCCTATTTTTACACGAATATTTCCTAAGGTTGTCTTAATTAACTTTTGTGTCCTTTGTAAGGTAATACGATTAATATCATAATACCTAACACCAAGGGTTGATGTTTCTTCTAGTAAAACACGTATTAAAGAGTCAAAGTACTCCATTGTGGTTATTACTGATATAAGTATTCCCGGTCGATTTTTTTTCATATGTACTGGGGAAAAAAATACATCGATGGCACCAGTTTTAAACAATAGTTCCATTACATGCTCATAAAACTCTGGATTCATGTCATCAATATTCGATTCTATTACCTTCAATTTTTGAGAATCATCACTCTCTTCAACTTTTCCAAGTACAACCCTTAGAAGATTAGGCAATTCTTTAAATTCATGATCCCCTGCTCCATAACCAGTGTTGAGAACAATCATATTAGGTAAAGATTCAAATTTTTCTGCAAAATATCCAATAAATACAGCTCCTGTTGGGGTGGTCAATTCTTTTTTAATACCGCTAGAATAACAAGGAATATCCTTCAATAATTCAAGTGTGGCTGGTGCTGGAACGGGCAATATTCCATGTTGACATTTCACAAAGCCTTCCCCTGTATTTACTGGAGATGAGACTATAACGTCAGCACCCAATAAATGGATGGCTAGTGAGCTACCAACAATATCAACAATTGAGTCAACAGCTCCTACTTCATGAAAGTGCATCTTACTAATTGTGGTTCCGTGTACCTTAGCTTCAGCATTTCCAATACGGCGAAAAATTTCTATAGAATTAAATTTTACAGATTGTGGTAAATCAGAATTATCTATAATAATTTTAATGTCATTGAAAGTCCGGGCGGCATGATTTTTTAGAGAAGATTTATGCAAAGTGACGTTAACCTTTGTTCCAATAAATCCATTTCGTTTTATCTGACGAGAATTGAGCGTATACCCCTTAACGCCTAATAATTTTAACCCTTGTTGTATTGCCTTTAAATCAACCCCGAGACTCACAAGAGCACCCAAAATCATATCTCCACTTATTCCGCAGAAACAGTCAAAATATAAGACACGTTTATTTTTCATAATATAATTTTTAAATTAAAACTCTATTTATATAGAGATTACCTGACTAAAGTACGCGTTATAATAAAAAAAATTAATTAACTTATTTACACATTATTAATTTTTATGTATATATTTCCCAAATTTTTCATTTACATAATGACAGTTTTTCATTTTTGACGCTAACATTCTTAATGAATATTTAAAGATAGAGGTGGAATAAGAAGATAAATAAATTTTTACGAAAACACTATACCAAAAGAAAATACTTCATCTATTTTTATATTGGATACTCTGTAGCGCAAAAATAATGACCTGTTAGTCAGTTTATTGCTATTTTTAATCTGGTTCTAAATAATACTTTATTTTGATGTTTTGGTTTTTGACGGTTTATTATTTTAAAAAATAAACGGGTTTGGGCAAGGAAAAGGCAAGGGTTATTAATAAAAAAAGGAGTCCCGGGAAAACCCGTAACCCCTTATTTTACATGGTAGCGGTGGAGAGATTTGAACTCCCGACCCTACGGATATGAACCGTATGCTCTAACCAGCTGAGCTACACCGCCTTATTTTAAAAGAAAGTTAGGGATGATACTCCAAGGATATTGAGAAGGCAATTGCAATTATGCTCTTTCTTTCCAACGCAGTACATCTTTCATATATTTTTTTCGGTCCATTTCTTGATTATTTGGAAAAGTTTGCAATAACGGTAAAGGAAAAGGTCTGTCTAGTGGGAAAAATTCAAATGTTCCTGTACCAACCCTATAAATATTGCTAAAGGTTCTATAGTTACCACTAATTCCTACATTATCCCATGAAGTAGTACCTTTAATTAATTTAAGCAAGTCGAACGCAGCTATACCTTCATACAGATTTATCTTTCCACAATTATTTTTACGTACCTGTAATCGTTTTTCTTTAAAATCAATATTCCAAGTTTTAGAACTTCCAGTTGAATCAAATACTTCTAACTGATAAGTGGTTTGCCAATGCCGCCAACCATCCAACTTATCACTAGAACTTAAACTTTCTAGGTATTCACCCATAATATAATCTTCTATCAGTTGCAACTCATTACTACTTGAGTCTGAATTAATTGCTTTTGATACAATTGGTGTGACTTCCATTACTGGCTTAAAAATAATTTTATGACTATCATCTTCCCGAACACTAACAAATTCAGAAGATTGTCTATCAATCCTTACGCCCTCTTTCGTAATATAGGCTATATCTCCAGAATTAAACGTGCTTGTTTTTACTTCAGGACAAAAATCTGCCAAATCTGCCAAAAACTGCTCTGGTGTTATAGGGAAAGAATAACGATTCAGAAAACCAAGTTCATCACGATATCTAAATGCTGCTGAACCAGGAACAATAAATTTAGGTTTTAGTGCTCCTGCAACTTTTAAGAATGAACTATATTCATCAAAAGGAATTGCTACAGTTTTGTGATGGGTAAAATTACCCTCTAATAAAGGTAGGAATCTGGAGTGAGAAAAATCTAAACGTCCATACAATTTATTGATATGTGAAATGATTTCAGGACTCACCACGGTATCAACCTGATTCCACACGACAACATTACCATCATTAACAATAAGTCCGTGTTCAGGAAAGTAGTCACCTTCATTCAAGGAAGGTGTTGGAGTAAGCGTCAAATCCTCTACCGTAATGGGGTTAAAGTCATCTACGATCGTAATATTTTTATAATTTAGCTCCTTTAATACATCAAGGACAATATCATCGTTCGGGGCAAGTATTAAAGCATTAGCCTTTAAAGGCGAATCCTTCCTTGCCAAATATGCAAGAGTGCGAACATCAAAATGATCTTGGTGACGATGGGAAATATTAAGAACATCAATTGGTGGAATTTTTTTAAGATCGAGGTTTATACTTGGGCACAATACATTGATATCTTCCCATAAGTAATCAAACCAAACGGGATCAGTGAGAATAGTTGTTTCATTGGACTGTATGAGCATGCTAGCATGCGCAATAAGCGTAGTTTTTATCATTGATATGAACAGGGCAAAATAAATTCAGAGATTATCTTAATAATTTTAGATTCTCAAGTCCTTTTACTTTCTCTGATATAAATTGGTTACTCTTTTAATTTTAGGTTCGTATTTATTAAATTATACACACTATTTAAAACCACTATATAAGGATATTAAGAACTAATGGAACAACCCGCTATTCAGTTTGAAGAAGGAAAAGAATGTCCTGTGCAAATCGCTGGAACAGGTGGAGGTCTTTCATTTTCACCATCTGGCGATATGTTATTCATGGCTAACGTGGAAGATTTAAATCAAGAAAAAATAGATGCATGGGAAGGAAAATGGCGGACTAAATTATTTATTGAGTCAGAATTCCCTGCAATACCTCTTTTTGCAATAGGAAGTGAGAATTGGATAGTGGAAGCTCCTTGTAATCCCAGTCAGCAAGAAAAAGAAACCCCAGGTTACTGCGAAGCATTATATGCAAAAGATTCATGTGAGATGGGTGCAATTCTTGTCGACTCTTCTACTCATTTAATAAAAAGAATTAAACGTGTCACGATAGATGAAATGTTTGTTGAACGAATGGTAATGTCCTGGAATCCATTCCGTGGCACAGGTGATCAGTACACAAAATCCTTTAGCGATGAAACCTTTAACAATAAGGTCGCTGAAATTTTTAAAATGAAATCAACAAAAGAAATGTGGACTACTTCATGGTAAATTTTTAGTTTTAAAGGTTTTTTTGGAAATTTTTATTGAATTTAATCCTTATCTTCATCATCTAAAATTTCTTCTTCCTCAACATCCTCAATTTCAATATCTTCAAACTCTTCCTCTTCTTCAATCTCTTCCATTTCAACCTCATCACGTTCAAATTCAGGATATTCTAGTTGATTTAAAAATTCTGAATCACCTAAAGCATTAAACCCTTCTTCCGTATGATTATTCCCATCAATATATAATCTCACCAAGCCACTCATTACTTCAGATGATGCAATAGAATTTATTCCATCATCTGTTATATCGTTGTTCTCGATCATTAGGTGGGTTAATTCATTTAGATAACTAGATGTGACAATCTTTTCAACCCCACTATCTCCGATCTTATTACGGTCAAGAGATAACAAAGTTAAAGCTATCATTTTTTCTGATTCAGCTATTTTTTGTATACCAACATCAGTTATTTTATTTAATTCTAAATACAAATGTTTTAAATTTTCGAAGCCTTCATAATTAGCTATTAAGCCACATTCGAGATCACCAATTCCTAGATTACTTAAGTCACATATCATACCTTCGTCAGTCACTTTAATTCCTTTTTGAATTAAATTAACTATCAGAAACGATTTCATTGCATTTTCGCCAACTTCTGTGAGTTTGTTATCTGATAACTCTACCTTTTGAATGTTGGGAAAATTGGTTGATCGTGAAAATATAGTTGCACCATCATCAGTAATATTATTATTCCGTAAGTCTAAAATTTCTAATTCTGTTAAATTCTGGGCAGTTGCTAAATATTTAATACCTTCATCTCCTAAATTGTTTTCAGAAAGACCAAGAGATGTTAAACCACTAAGTTTTTTTGATTCGGCAACAAATTTAGCGCCATCTGATCCAATTTCATTATGAGCTAATCGAAGCGATTTTAAGCTTGGAAGCTTATCCGATGATGCCAATGCTTTTAGTCCTTCATCACCTATTTTATTCCGATACATTTTTAACGATTGAAGGTTTTCTAAGTACTTAGCTTCTGCAATAGCTAATCCGCTTTCTCCAGTTAATTTATTATTACTGATTGTTAATCGCTTTAATTGTTTAATAGATCGCGAGCCCACAAGTGCTTTAACGCCATTGTCGTTAAGCTTTATAAAACTAAAATCAAGAGTTTCATAGTCACCACTAAGCTTAAATCCATTACGTATTGTTCCTTCAATGTTGTAATACTTATTTTTTGTTAACATTAATATCTCCAAACAGCATTTTTAAATTTTATTATCATTGATAATTTTGTTAAAAAAAACGGATAAACTACCAAAGTATCCGTTCTCTTTAGCCATCATTATATCGTTGTGCCCAACACCTTTTAATATTTGAAGTGTCTTTTTATTGGAGCATGAATTTTTATAGTTCAATTGAGCTTCCCGCGGACTAATCAGAGAATCATCCTCACCATGCATTATAAGAATTGGGCATTTTATGAATCGAATTTTGTCACTATTATTAAATAATTCATTTTCTTCGTCTGTTAGCTTAGAGATATGCAATCCACGTCTAGCAACAAGGGGTATGGGATCAGCGTATCCACTTTCAATTACACAGCATGTGATCTCAGGAAACCGAACGCAAAGCTCTATAGCAGGAGCACTTCCAAGAGAACGTCCCATTGAACACACTACACCTTTTAATAATTTATTGTCTTTGAGGTAGTTATAAATTGCCGAAGCATCAATTAAAGCTAATCTTAATGTTGGATTCCCATCGCTCCTTCCATAGCCTCTAAAGTCGCATACGATTAACTCGCACCCAAGTGCTATAAAATATCCTGCTATCTCATTATAATCCGCAACAACTTCACCATTACCATGAAAAAAAATAATACTAAATTTAGCTGCTAAAGATCTATAAACTCGAACATGGACCTTGCAATTAGATTCAACTTCAACAAATATATTTTCGGCGTTATTAGGAGTCTCAGAACGGTCTGGCCGCGGAAAAAATAAATTTTGATTAAACTGATCTGAATCAAAAATTGAATTCATCAACTATCTCTTATCTGATTATCATAACATCTTGATTTTAAATAAGTTTTTTTAATTATACTGTTCAAAAAAACTTGGCTTTAAAAAATATTGAATTATGTTTAAAAAAATATGTAAAATGCAAAACTTAAATTTTATAACAATACTTTGTAGTACTTATTTATTATTTCTTTAAAGATTAAATAGGACATTATGAATGTCCGTTATTATAATTACGAGGAGACATTATGTTACTGGAAACAAGACCAATTGAGAAACTTTTTAGTTCCCTTGAGGAGAAACATTCAAAAGCTCGTTCAAACCTAGGTAGGCCTCTTACTATCGTTGAAAAAATCTTATACAGCCATATGGCTGATTGTGACTATACAAAAATCAAACGAGGTATTTCTGATATCGTTCTTCAACCAGATAGGGTTGCTATGCAAGACGCTACTGCGCAGATGGCAATTCTACAGTTTATGTCTGCAAAAATTCCTGAAGTCGCTGTACCCAGTACAGTTCATTGTGATCACTTAATTATGGCTTCTATTGGAGCTGACAAGGACCTTGAAGCAGCAGAAGATCTTAATAAAGAGGTCTATGATTTTTTACGGTCTGCTTCAATGAAATATAATATGGGTTTTTGGAAACCTGGTTCAGGAATTATTCATCAAGTTGTATACGAAAACTATGCTGTTCCTGGAACTATGATTATTGGAACTGATTCTCATACCCCTAACGCCGGTGGCTTAGGTGTAATTGCTATCGGTGTAGGTGGAGCAGATGCAGTAGACGCTATGACCGGTCAAGGGTTTACTACTAAAATGCCAAAACTTGTTGGAATAAAACTAAAAGGAAAGTTAAATGGATGGACTGCTTCAAAAGATATTATTCTAAAAGTAGCTACTATGTTAACCGTCAAGGGTGGTACTGGTAAGATTATTGAGTATTTTGGCGAAGGAGCGCGCTCTTTAAGTGCAACCGGTAAAGGCACGGTCACTAATATGGGTGCTGAAATTGGAGCCACCACTTCCACGTTTGGATATGATGAAGAAATGGACCCATATCTTCGTGCAACTGATCGAGCTGCAATTGCAGACTTGTGTAAACAATATGCACCTCATTTACAGTCTGACCCCGAAGTTGAGAACGACCCTGAAAAGTTTTATGACGAGTTTTACGAAATTGATCTCGATGAATTAGAGCCACATATTGTCGGGCCCCATACACCAGATCTTGGACGCACAATATCTTCTATGGCTTCCGAAGTAGACGAAAAAGGATACCCAGAGGAACTTTCAGCAGCTCTTATAGGCTCTTGCACAAATTCCAGTTATGAAGATATGAGCCGTGCTGTAAGTTTAGTACGCCAAGCAAAAAAAGCAGGTATTAAAGTTAAGTCCAATTTTCTAGTTACACCTGGCTCTGAACAGATATATGAAACCATTAAGCAAGATGGGATCTTAGCTGAATTTGAAGATATTGGCGCAAAGGTATTAGCTAATGCTTGCGGTCCATGTATTGGTCAATGGAAAAGAGAGGATAAAAAAAAGGGAGAGGCTAATAGTATTCTTACTTCCTACAATCGTAATTTTGCAAAACGCAATGATGGCAACCCTGAAACACTTGGTTTTATAAGTAGTCCAGAACTAGTTGTTGCTATGGCATTTAGCGGATCAATGAAATTTAACCCATTAAAAGATTCATTAAAGGATAAAAATGGTAATGATTTTAAATTTGATCCCCCATCGGGAAATGTTTTACCTGAAAATGGTTACTCTTCAAAAGATAGTGGCTATGAAGTGCCTACAAAAACTGGAGAAGTTGTTATAAATCCTACAAGCGAACGACTGGCATTTTTGAAGCCATTTCCAAAACCGGATCCTATTTCTGACTACAAAGACCTTCCGTTATTGATAAAAGCACAAGGGAAATGTACAACTGACCATATTTCTCAGGCTGGTCCATGGCTTAAGTTTCGCGGTCACCTTGATAATATAAGCAATAATATGTTTCTAGGTGCAACAAATGCTTTCACAGGAGGGACGGGAACGGGTAACCATCCGGTTTCAAGTGAAAAAGATATTGAAATAAATAAAATTGCCAGAAGTCTTAAGGATAATGGCAATGGTTGGGTAGCAGTTGGGGATGAAAATATAGGTGAAGGGTCAAGTCGCGAGCATGCCGCGATGGAACCGCGCCATATGGGTGGTCTTGCTTTTATCGCAAAATCCTACGCTAGAATTTTTGAAGCCAATCTTAAAAAACAAGGGGTATTACCTTTAACTTTTTTAAATAAGGAAGATTTTGAGAAAATACAAGAAAAGGATAGGATTACAATATCTGGTTTAGATGTTTTAACTCCAGGGAAATCATTGACTATTAAAATCAAGCATAAAGAAGGTAATAGTGATGAAATCAGTGTTAATCATACCCTTAATGAGCAAGAGATTCAATGGTTTTACCATGGTTCTGCATTAAATTATGTTGGATCCCAAAAATAAGCTAATAAAAAAACCAAGGCCTCAAAAAGCCTTGGTTTTTTTATGCGTCAAGTTAATAAATAACTATTTAAGATACAATTTTTCAACATTTATTTTTACTATTTCACTAGATAATATGCGTCATAAGAAGTTTTTGTACTTTAATCATTACCCTTTTGCCAGTTTTAAGCTAATTCCATAAACAATCATCAAAGTTCAAATAAAGCGTATGAGGTTATATTAGGTAATATGGATTATTAAGATTAAATTAATTTATTAATTAACTGAAGGTAATTTTATATTATTCGACTTACCTGTTTGGTAAACGCCGTCTCTGATTATTTTAAGGACCAGTCCTTGTCTAAGTAAAATATTATTCTCCTTAATTCCATTGATAGTAGCAATTTCGTAACCATGTCGATCGACTTGATAAAATTTTCGAGAAATACTTTTAAATGTATCTCCTTTTTGAACTTTATAAATATCTAGATACCTAGGTTTATATTTTCCTCGATCTTGAGTATTTTTTTTCCCCCCATAAACCAAACCTTTTAATTGTCGTAAATAATCATTTTGATTTTTTATAGCAGTAGTATATTTTCGTGATAAGGATGATGCAAGTATGCTGGCCTTTACAATACGTTCTTTTGTTTCCGGATGACTCGCCCGAAACCCATGATATGCTTGGCCACTCATAACTTCCTGCATTCTAAGATTTTTTAAAAAATTTACCATAGCTACCGATTGATAACCCGCTTCAACAGAATTCATCATACCCTGCGAGTCAGATTCTAATTCAGCTTCGCGACCATATCCCATATTAATTTGTTGAAAAAGAGCACTACTAACTGCTAACCATTTACCAGCATTTTGAGGACTAGCTATAGCTCCTCCGAGTGACAATATTTGAGAAGCTATAGACCTAAGCATAAGTTTTGCGCCATGATGCAATGTCACATGCGCTATCTCATGACCAATTACTGAAGCTAGTTCAGATTCAGTGTTGAGAGCTGCAAGTAGTCCTCTTGTCACATAAACGTAACCCCCTGGAAGAGCAAAGGCATTAATCTCAGAGCTATCCACTAATTGAAAATAAAAACTTCTAAACTCTTTATTAGTGAGCTTAGAAACTAGTTTTTGACCCACTTTATTTATATATAATTGTAAAGATTTATTCTGATAAATACCATATTGAAGGATTATTTGTTTGTTCCCAGATTGACCAATTTTAATTTCTTTTTTTTTAGAAATAAATGGTACGGAGAAACTAGGTGAGATGATAAAAAAACTAAAAATAAAAATAAATAAGATTATTAAAATAAAAAATAATTTTTTTCCCAATATTATAGCCTTGAAATAATTAATACAAATGACAAATCAGTTTATAAGCTTAGTTTATTAATTTTATTATTAACACTATCAATTTTAAGATTATTTGAAAATCTGGTTTGCATTTCTCTTAAAATTAGTAATGCTTCATTTTTTTCATTATTCAACTCATAACATCTCGCCAGTCCCACGTATACGTCAAACAAGGGATATTCAAAGGGATATTTAATAGTTTTTTTATATGCATTAATAGCATTTTTATAGTCTTTTTGTCCCTCAAACGAATAAGCAATCCCCACATTAGCCAATTGCTGATTTAAAGGAGAGGATGATTTATCTAAAATATTCTGATAATACTCTATAGCTTTATCATAACTACCCTTGTTAAAATACTCTCCAGCTAGTAACAAAAAAGCTCTTTGTTTTTGTGCTCCTTCGCTAAACTGGTCTAAAAGAATTTTCATCTTTTTAATTTTATTATTATCATTTACTAATATAGTTTGTTCTAATTTAAAATATAAGGATTCCATACTAAGACTTTTTTTATTCTGATTAGACTTAAACCATAATCCAAAAAAAACCACTACAATAAGTGATATTACAATCGAAGTAGCTATTGTTTTGTGTTTAGAGAAATAGGCTATAAGGATATCAGTGGTTGATATAAACTGATCGGGCTGAATTAGATCCTTACGTCTTAATTTTTCTGTTTTAGCCATATTACTTGTATCTCCAAAAAAAGAGTGATTCAAAAAGATTTAAATATAGATATTTTTAATAAATTACTATAATTAAAATTTTTTTAATTAATGCCAATTATATATATATTTTTTACACATAGTATATATAGAAATATGGTAGAAAAGTTTAAATTAAAAAAATTCAATTTTATCATAAATCGTATAATTATTAATTTTAAGTATTAATAAATGGCAAACAAATCCATAAGTGTTATAGGTGCGGGGAGTTGGGGGACTGCTTTATCAATACATTTAGCAAAATGTGGTTATAAAGTTAATCTATGGGTTTATGAAAAAATCCTATGTGAACAAATAAAAGAAACGAAAGAAAATGCAATTTTCTTACCTGGATTCAGTCTCTCAAAACTTATTTACCCAACAAACTCACTTGAGGAAGCAATTGGAAAAAACGATATTATTCTCATAGTAGTTCCAACAAATTTTATCAGAAATATCGTTAGTATGATGGCTCCTTTTTTAAACTCAAGTAGCGTCATTATAAATGCTGGGAAAGGCATAGAAATAGATTCATTAAGCCTTATTAGCGATATACTTAAACAAACCCTACCCTCAAAATATAAATTTGCCACATTATCAGGACCGACTTTTGCTACTGAAGTTGCTAGAGGAGATCCTTCTGCAATAGTTGCTGCTTCTGAAGAAAGTGAGGTGTCTGATTTAGTTAAATCCATTTTTTCAAATTCCTCGCTAAGAGTTTTTACCAGCAATGATCCTATTGGAGTCCAAATAGGAGGAGCATTAAAAAATGTAATGGCAATAACAACTGGTATATCAGACGGTTTGCAGTTTGGACATAATGCAAGAGCGGCTATCATAACTAGAGGCTTAGTTGAAATTACTAGAATTGGTACTGCATTGGGGGCAAAACCTGAAACTTTTTCTGGCCTGTCTGGTTTAGGTGATTTGGTTCTCACGTGCACAGGTGAACACAGCCGTAATAGAAAATTTGGGATTCGCGTTGGTCAAGGAGAAATACCTCGTGAGGTTACTAATCATATGAAAGTAGCTGTCGAAGGACTTCTAACTTTAAAATCAGCTCATACACTTAAAACTAAGTTAAACATAAAAGCCGCCATCATAGACGAAACATATAAAATTATATATGAAGCTAAATCACCACAACAAGCATTAAAAGATTTAATGAAAGTCAAAACCACCTCAGAGTTTATTGGTATAAAAGGGATATAATGGATGTAAATCGACTAAAAATAATACTCCAAGACTTATATAATCAAAAAATAAGTCCCAATGAAGTAGCCAAACAACTATCTACTCTCCCCTACGAAAACCTTGATTTTGCAAAAATAGATCATCATAGATCACTAAGAAATGGGTTGCCAGAAGTTGTTTACGGAAAAGGAAAAACAGAAAGCCAATTAGTAAAAATCATTCAGTCTCTATATAAGGCAAAAAGTGATATTCTTGTTACAAAACTTGATTCTAAAATATATAAAAAAATTCAAAAAAAACTGCCTTCTAAATATATTTACAATAAATTATCCTCAACTTTAGTAATAAATAATAAAAAAAAGAAACTTGTTGGGAAAATTACAATTATTTCTGCAGGCACATCAGATATCCCTGTAGCTGAAGAGGCTAGAGTTACAAGTGAATTTTTAGGCAGCAAAACAGAAACTTTTTTTGATATAGGAGTTGCAGCCCTTCACAGACTTTTAGATAAAGTTAAATTACTCCGTGAGGCTCGCGTAGTTATTGTAATTGCGGGAATGGATGGGGCACTACCTAGTGTGGTTGGTGGGTTAGTCAGTTGTCCAGTAATAGCAGTTCCAACAAGTATAGGTTATGGTGCATCATTCAACGGTGTTGCTGCATTATTAACCATGTTAAATAGTTGTTCCACTGGAGTGGCAACCGTTAATATTGATAATGGGTTTGGTGCTGGCTGCATTGCACATAAAATCAATCTTATTGGCGAGAAAAATAATCACTGACCAAGCGTTTAATACCCTCCTCATTTTTAATTAAAGGCTTATATCCAAAATCTTTTTTTGCTTGAGATATATTGAAATAATGAGATTTTGAAAGTTGAGTTGCTAGAAATCTTGTCATTATAGGTTCTTTTTTAATAAAGAATACTTTGTGGAAAATTTCTAAAATTCTTCCTAGTAAAAATGCCGATTTAAAAGTAATTGTTTTTGTTATGCTAGGTAACTCTAATTTTATTAACAATAATTCTATCCATTCCCACAAAAATACTGGTTTGTCATCACTTACAAAATAACATTTTCCTGCAACATTACTATTAAGATCTAATTTTTCATAAGCCTTAATATGAGCATCTACCGCATTATCTATATAAATCATATCTACTAAGTTATTCCCCTCTCCAACACGGATCAGTTTTTTATTTTTGGCACGTTCAACAATGCGTGGTAATAAGTGTGGATCTCCAGGTCCCCATATCAAATGAGGCCGTATGCAGACAGTTGCCAATCCATTTAACCCATTTGCCTTTATAACCATTTTTTCAGCAATAGATTTTGTTTTAGAATAATTGCATAAATATTGATCTGGATACGAAATTTGTTCGTTAGCTCCCTCTATATTAGTACTACCAAAAACAACACTGGGTGAACTTGTGTAAATAAGCTTTTTTATTTTATTTTTATGACAAGCAAAAATAATATTTTCAGTCCCTTGAACATCAGTCGCATAAAAATCTTTATAATCTCCCCAAATTCCAGGAATTGCTGCTGTGTGAAAAACAACTTCCTGGCCTTCTAGAGCTTTATTAACAGAGGATAAGTCACGTACATCAGTTTTAATACAATTAAATTTTTTTTCATATTCTGGGTATGATTTTCTTCCCAAAATTGTTACTTCATTTCCTAAAGCTAAAAGTTTTTTAGCAATGGAACCACCAAGAAAACCTCCTCCACCAGTGATTAAAATTTTCATAGGAAATTTTTAACTATAGTTAAAAATAAATCTTAAAAGCGATTCAACAGGAAGGCTTCAGATAAATCAACTATTAAGTATTCTTAATTAAATACTTAGAGTGATAAGGTCGCGCTAGCATCTAAAAATAACGCATCCTTGTTAAAGGGAGTACTCTTGAGACTTTTATAATATCCAGCACAAGCTATCATTGCAGCGTTATCAGTACAAAACTCCATTTTTGGGAAAAAAGTTTTAAACCCATGACTATTCGCCGTATTAGAAATACTATTTCTTAAAGCGTTATTAGCAGCAACACCTCCCGTGACTACAATTCGATTTATTTTTTCTTTTTTACAGGCTAAAATAGCTTTAGATGTCAAAACATCAATTACGGCATCCTGAAATCCGGCCGAAATATCACTGTCAGACAAAACAGGTGATTCACCGCAATCTCTTTTTAATATGACGTTTCGTACAGATGTTTTGAGCCCGCTAAAACTAAAATCTAGCGAATCTTTTTCAAGAAAAGCTCTTGGAAAATGAAACGCTAAAGGATTTCCAAGTAATGCTTTTTTTTCAATAATAGGACCACCCGGATATCCCAGCTTAAGCATTTTAGCAACTTTATCAAAAGATTCACCAGCAGCATCATCACGTGTCCGACCCAAAATTTTATAAATACCAAATCCATCTACACGATATAAATCTGTATGTCCCCCCGAAACCGTTAAAGCCACAAATGGAAATTTAACTTCTTCATGTAAAAATATGGCTAATAAGTGACCTTCGAGATGATTAATACCAATCAATGGTTTTTGAAGAGCATATGCCAATCCCTTGGCAGTATTAATACCGACTAGAAGGCTTGAGACAAGTCCAGGGCCAACAGTCACTGAAATCAAGTCAATTTGCCTAAGAGTAGTTTTAGATTGTTTAAGAGCTTCTGTAATGACACGATCAATAGACTCTACATGACAACGACCCGCTAATTCTGGAACAACTCCTCCATATTTAGAATGAGTAGTATTTTGATTAAATATAACATTGGACAACACCTTTGCACCATTCTCTAAAACAGCAGCAGAAGTATCATCGCAAGAACTTTCAATACCTAGCACCAGCATAATTAATTTTTTATCTGTTAAAGTTATCAGAACTCGAGTGACTAGATTTATCTATTTGATAGTGTTGTTTTGAGTACTAGAAATAATATCCCAACCTGACAAAAGTGAAACAGCATGACGGAGCTGAGAGTCTGCTTCTAAATCTTTTTCAAGTTCAGCTATTTTTTTTTCTTGATCAATGGCATTAGATTTATTTTGGCCATCAATTTCCGAACCATCTATGCTAGTTATACCCTTGAGATGTTTTTTGAGATCACGTTCTCTTAAAAATCTCCGGATTTTTTCTTTTTTATTAGGTTCCTTATTTTTTTCATCATTATTATTATTAAGATTAGGTAAAGGTTTATTCTCCATATATATGTCCGGGATAATACCGTTTTCCTGAATAATTTTTCCACTAGGCGTATAGTACCTTGCTGTAGTTAAACGGACTGCAGAACCATCACTGATTGGTAATATGGTCTGTACTGATCCCTTCCCCAAAGTAGGC
>JAPYPM010000321.1 GCA_029937635.1 Nitrospinaceae bacterium | reverse complement strand
TCGGCCAAAGGCATTACTTGAGAGATCAAAACAAAGAATAGAAATTTTCACAAGCACTCACTTTTTATATTAAAATTTCAAATTACTAGCTAGGGAAAATCTCACAAAATGAAAAATCACTCTGGAAATTTGGTAGACGTGAAAAAGAAAAGTAATGGCAAGATGCATATGAATTTTAAATCATAATCCACTACCTGACATTTCGCACTTTAAAATCAGTTCGAGTGTATAATGTAATTTGCAAGCCCTACTAACAATAAATACACAGAGTATACCCTAAATAGGTTATTCCCCATCTCTTGCTATGCAATCACAAACTCCATCTAATAATCTTAGGATCAAAGAACGTCTACAACTAGGAATATTTACTCTTTTCTGTTTTATTACATTTACCTACAACCTCAGTGAAGTTCCTCCGTACCATGCAGATGAAAATTTTTATGTGACTACCACTCGCAATATGGTCGAATCTGGCGATTATATAACACCCGTATATCATGATAAAAAACGATTCGCTAAACCAATTCTGTTTTACTGGTTGGTAGCAGCTTCCTACAAAACATTCGGCATTAATCTATATTCGGCTAGGTTGGTATCTGCAATGTTTGGCACTCTCTGCATACCCCTTATTTATATAATTGCTCGTCGCATATTTGACAAGCAAACAGCGATAATCAGTGCTCTTTTATTACCTGGTTGCTATCTTCACTCGCAAATAGCCCGCTGGGCTATAACCGACATGGCATTAAATTTCTTCATTCTTTATTCAATTTATTTTTTTATCTGTGGATTGAATAGTTTATCAAGTAAGGGCACCCCTTACTACCTTGCATACCTTTGTATGGGTATTGGGTTTATGATTAAAGGTCCACTCGCCATAATCGTCCCGATACTTGTTATTGGTGGGTTTATTTTAACCTTACGTGACTGGGGAAAGTTTTATCAACTCCGTCTGGGCTATGGGGTTGTTATTCTCACAGTAATTATTTTCCCCTGGTTTTATAAAATGTTAGCTCTTCATGGTGATGAATTTAAAAGCCACATTCTAGGAGCAGAAATACGTGATCGTGTCATTCACAACACCCCTTTCAGCTTTTATTATTTCTGGGTACCTATTCGTTATAACCTACCATGGTCTTTATTTTTCATATCAGCTTTCATAGTAAAACTCAGAATTATATCAACGTCACCAGAAAAAGAAAATTTCAATAGCAGTATTTTTTTATCATTCACCAAAAAGCTAAAAACTTTGTACCTAGAAATAACTCAGAAAGACAACCAAGGTTTTCTGCTAACGATTCTTTGGATAGTAGTGCCCTTAATACTATTCACATTGTTTCGTATCGAGCATAGCCGATATATGCTGGCCACTACACCCCCTATTGCAATGATAGTTGCACATTTTTTCTCACAACTCCTCATCTCTCCAAATAAGTTCCAACATAAATCCTTCAAAATTCCATTTTATTTAACAATAATTTTTTACATCTTACTCTTAGGATTGATTGGGATTGGAGTCCTTATCCTTCGCCCTATTTACTCCGCTCCTTTTGGGCTAATCGCTTTATACATATTGGTTCTTATCGGACTAACATTATTGCTTTTACTTTATAAATTCAGGAAATATTTTCCCATGATAGTTGCTATGTCTATTATACAAATCACCGCTCTAACTTTAATAAATGGCAATACTTTATCTTTTTTTAACCGTTATCCAATGAAGTCATTTGCTAATCAAATTTTAAGTGATTCTCAAACTAAGAAGCGTATTGGGCTCTATCAACTAGGTAATCATCGAGCGCGAATGGGTGTAATGACAGCTCTCCCCTCGATTTATATAAACAACCCAGAAGAGCTAAAATTATTTATTACATCAGGGGGAATTGCTTATGTTGTAATGCGTGAAGCCGATTGGAAGCATGAGTTTCATAATCTTCCCATGACCATCCAGGCAACCGATACTGGCTGGATGAACTCAAGAGCAAATAAAGTCGTTATCAGGTCCTTTTTAAATAATTTGCCAAATCATAGCCTAGCAGAATACTCAGAAAATTATGTTTTGTTAAAAACTAAAGGCAAAGAAGAGTTCTTGAATTAGTCAATTAGTGGCGAGGTAGTTGTTATAAACATATGAAGCTAGTTTTTCACCTTTTATTAAATGTCCCCACTTATTGGGATGGCAATCATTGCTAAGAACACAAAAGAATTTAGGATCCGCATTACGTTCCTCTAAAAAATTTCTAACCTCTTCATGATCTTTTATTACTGGAATATTTAATTTCTTGGCTATTTGAATCACTATACGTTCTCGATTTTCTATCACTTGTTCTTCTGGCACATCAAATTGCAAAATTAAAGGTAAATTCAATTCATCACATTTTTTTTTCAACCGTTTCAATTCTCTAGCATAGGCTTCGGTTCCCACCATGAACTTGTAGTCACTAGGGACAAACTTATATTCATTTCCGATTGGATTTCCATATTTGACGTTTCTCCACATCGCCATATCCAATCCCCAGACTCCTAAGTCCTTTTTTTGGTTTTGCCAAGCAATATCACCTAAAAACTTTCCATACTTAGTATTAGCCAAAACCTTTAAACGCTTGCCAATATAGAATACTGCATACGATTTTTTGGATTTCCATGGGTCTTCTTTTTTAATGATAAAGTTTGGAAGGTCAAAATCATTAGGAACATAACTAATAATCACCAAGTCAGGGTTAAACTTTAACCCTTTTTGAAAAAATGTTTCTACCTCCATAGTAGTGTTGTATCCACCAACCGCGAGATTAATAAACTCGAATTCAATGTCCATTCCATCTTTTTTTGATTGTTTGTTAAGTGTATTTTCAAGGACCTCA
>JAPYPM010000320.1 GCA_029937635.1 Nitrospinaceae bacterium | reverse complement strand
CAGTTGTACAGGCTATAAAAAAAGAGTTCAGCACCTTCATAGCCTTGCGTGGCTTCCCTCCCACAGACAAGCACACTTTAGACAAAGTTTACGCTGCGGGAATTGATTTATTAAATCTTCCGCTCGAAGGTTTTGTTGGTTTTGCTAAAAAAGAAGATGCAATATCACAGCCACTTGTATATGGCGCGTTAGAATATGCTGCAAAAATTTTCCCAGCTGGAACTGTTTGGACAGAGCTATTTTTAGAATCAGGTTCCATTGAGGCTCTGAAAGATAAAATCGATTACCTCACAGAAAAAAGAATTCTCCCCTTATTAAAATTAGTACCACCAAACATCGTCACCGAAGAATATTACCTCCATGTTATCGAAGCTGCTCGTTACTTAGAAAAATCTGTCCAAAACGCCCAGTTCCCACTCAAGTGGCTTTTCCCTCACTGCCGCTATATGTCCCCGTTGGATACTCGTTTTTTTATTGATCCACCAAACAAAGCAAAGCTTAACGCAAAACCTGTTTATAAATCTCTATTAGGCCGTAAAACGCTTGAGGGATATACAAAGCTACGACGAAAATTACGAATCAAAGACGTAAGTGATTCGTACGAGTCAGCCGGCTTGTAAAACTGATTTTCACGTTTTAATTTTTCTTTTAATTCTCTAATTAGGTAATAAAACCCTATTTTAGATCAAGTTAAGGGTAGCCCTTGAACTCTTATTGAACTATCTGTTAGGGTAAAGCTATGAGTCCAGGTGATCTAGGTTTAAAAAATAAAGCGGTTAGAGTTCTCGATGTTCCTGAAGTGCCTCTGGTAAAATTGGACACTTTATGGCTTCAAATCGGTGGGACCCTATGCAATTTAGAGTGCACACATTGCTTCATCAGTTGTGGTCCAAAAAATCATACGCATGAAATGATGAACCTGAAAGAAGTACAGGGACGGTTGTTAGAATCTAAAGATCTAGGAGTACGCGATTACTATATTACAGGCGGTGAAGTTTTCATGAATCCCGATATTTTTGAAATTTTAGCCACTATTCTCGAGTATGGTCCGCTTGACGTCCTGACTAATGGAACCCTTATCACTCTTGGAAAAGCTGCCCGGTTAAAAGAAATTCAAAGCAAATCTTCTCATAGACTCCAATTTCGTGTGAGCATGGAAAGCTTCGATGAAAAGCTAAACGATCTAACACGTGGAGAAAATTCTTTTAATAAAGCTGCAGAAGGAATTAGCAACTTAAACTCTTTCGGGTTTTCCCCTATCTTAACTGTCACACGTAACTGGGATGAGGCAAAAGAAGCAGAAATGGAAGAAGGTTTTTATAATTTTCTAAAATCGCTAAATATTTCTGAACCACGAGTCAAAATCCTTCCAGGATTCCTCCTCGGTCAACTGGCGGTAAATACACGTAACTACTTGGGACACGAACATGTTACTAAGGAATGTTTTGAAAATTATGATATTACAAACTTACAATGTGCAACATCCCGAATGGCAACCAAAAAAGGCGTCTATGTGTGCCCTATTCTTGTCGATAATGACAAAGCAAGAATGGGAGAAACGATAAAAGAAACGCTACATCCTTTTCCACTTGCTCATTCCGCCTGCTATACCTGCCGTATTACTGGAATGACCTGTAAAAGTGACTAAGACTACTCGCCTTATTGAGAAAACCTTTATTATTTTTAAAACTATACTAGTATTCTTTTGTGTACATATTTAACCTGTTGTGCGGTACATTGATTTTTTTAAAGAAAATCTTTCAAAATATTATTTTTTTAATTCATTAGGAAAATATTTATGGCACTTCTTGAGTCCACTATGCCGCCTCTCGGAACTCCAGCTCATGACTTTTCACTTTGTGGTGTAGATAATAAAACTCATTCATTAAAGAATTATTCAAAAAAAATAATCCTAGTGATTATATTTATGTGCAATCATTGCCCATATGTAAAGGCTGTCCTTAAACGAATTATTGATCTACAAAATGAATTTTTAGGCCGAGGAGTTCAATTCATAGGAATCAACCCCAATGATGCAATACACCATCCTGATGATTCGTTAGAGAATATGAAAATCATTGCAAAAGAAAATAATTTTTTGTTTCCTTATTTAGTTGATCCAAACCAGGAAACAGCTAAGCTATACGATGCTGTTTGTACCCCTGATTTATATGTCTATGGTAAAGATCGTAAACTTGTTTATCGTGGACGAATTGATGATAACTGGGAACACCCAAAAAAGGTAACCCGGAGTGATTTAAAGTTGGCTTTGGAGAACATACTTACAGGACAGTCAGTTGCTAATGAACAGATACCCTCCATGGGTTGTTCAATTAAATGGAAAACAACATAACAAGGATGCCTTATGAAATTGCAAAAAAAATGGTTATTTATTCTATTCGGAATCGTTGTTGTTGGATCAATGTTTGCCGAAAAGATTGTCGAATTTTATTTTGACTGGATCTGGTTCGCTAATCATCAAGTTGATTCTGTTTTTTGGACTATCATTCTATCTCAATGGGGATTTGGTTTAGCCACAGGTGTTTTCTTTTTTATTTTCACCTGTTTTCCTCTTAAACGAATGTTTAATCAAAGCTCCGATATGCCAGTCGTGTTGTCCGATAATGTTCGTCGTGAGTTACCTCTTCTTGATTTTATCGCCAGCAATCTTAAACACCTTATGTTTTTTGGCCCACTCGCACTAGCTTTAATGACTGGATTGATCGTTGGACAAAAGTGGGAACTTCTCCAACTTTATTTTAACGCTGTTCCTTTTGGCAATGAAGACCCTATTTTTGGAAATGATTATTCCTTTTATCTTTTCACTCTTCCACTTCTCAACCTTGGAAAATCGATTCTGTGGGAAATTTTAG
>JAPYPM010000319.1 GCA_029937635.1 Nitrospinaceae bacterium | reverse complement strand
ATAACCTTAATTAGCATGTCCAGAACTTTGTCACTCATCAATCCATTTGTAAATACTCCCAGGGACGTATAAGAAGGCATCGCATCAAGGGTTTGCCTGAAAATGTCATTGAACTGTGGGTGGAGTGTTGGTTCGCCTCCCATGAAATTGATAACAGGAGTGTTTTTAATTTTAGGAAGCATGTCTTTTATAAAATAGTCGAAATCCATAGATTTTCCAGGAGTCCGAACGATCTCTTCCATATACTCATCAGCGAAGCAGTAGTTACATTTCAAGTTACAATAACTGTTTAAAATGATATTCATTTTTAATTGGGTAAGTATCTAAAGCTTCTTAGCAATATGCATGGTTTATTGAATTTTCTAAAAATCCAACTTTAAAACTACTAAAGAGTCTTGTGAGCCTCAAATAGATAATTAAACTATATCCTACCACACATGGGGTGGATTTTTCTGACGGTTAAGCAATTTTTAAACTGGTTGAACGTTGTTTTTTAGGAAGAAAAACAGAGTATAAATTAATGTAAAATATTACTTTTGATATCCAATATGAGAAGTCCTTTGCTTTATAGATAAGGGATTTTAAATAATCAAGGCTCGAATGTTTTTTTTCTTCGTATGATTTGAGAAGTTCCGGCATGAACGACCATGCGAAGTTCAAAGGGATAAGTCCGACAGACATTTACAAAAATTTGGATTGCTCGATCTTTTGCTTCGGATTCATCTTCAGCGTCACACTTCATCTCCCAAGTGGAATTTAGAGTGGGTATTTTTTCACAGCCGTGCTCTTCAAGACGCATATCTATTTCTTTTTTAGCATCTTCACTAATGCCTTTCAGTTCAGTAGCAATTAAAACATTGTAAGTTTGGCTCAAGGTATTCCTCCATGATATTTTAAACGGTTGGATATTCTTTATAGTGTATAATAACAAACTTAGAATGAAAACTAGTCCAATAGTCTTCGCATCATTTACCTAACTACTTTCGGCTTTCCCTTGTACTCCTTACAAAACAATAAAAAAGAAACTATTTTTTGTGGGAAACCTTTTGGGGTCAATAAGGCACCTCTAATTGTTGCAGAGATAGGGTTTAATCATAATGGAGATATCGACTTAGCCCGTGAGATGATAAAGTCGGCCGCAGAGAATGGTGCTGATGTTGTTAAATTACAAACTTTCATCGGTAGTGAATTAATTTCAAAAACGGTAAAGGCTAAGGATCCTGACCATCCAGCGCGTGAAATTTTTTTATATGAATTTTTTCAGCGTTATCAACTTTCCTGCAAAGACTATGAAACCTTATTTAAATTTTCTAAAAATTTAGACATCCCTCTATTTTCTACTCCTTTTGACGATAATTCACTAGATATGTTGTTAGAGGCTGGAATGCCTGCGATTAAAATTGCGTCACCCGATCTCACTTGCCTTCCATTTTTGACACGCTTAGCTCAAATAGATTTACCGATAGTTCTTTCGACTGGTATGGGGACAAATGAAGAAATCGAAACAGCCTTAAAAATCCTTCGTTCTGAAGGCAATCAAAATATCATTCTTTTGCACTGTGTCTCTAATTACCCTTCTCAATACCATGAAATGAATCTCGCTTGCCTGAAAGAAATGACTTTACGTTTTAAATTACCAGTGGGGTTATCTGATCACACTACGGATAATTTATCTGGAATTGTTGCCGCTTCTTTGGGTGCTGTTATGATAGAAAAGCATTTTACGATCGATCGTAGCCTGCCGGGAGTTGATCAGGGAATTTCGATGGAACCTCATGAGCTAGCTGCTTTGAAAGAGGCGACGGTTAATGTGCAAAGTATTTTAGGGGACGGGGTGAAAAGAGCTCAGGATTCGGAAGAAATAGCAAAAAGATCGGCGCGCCGTAGTTTAATTGCCCGGGTAGACATCAAATCGGGTACAGCATTATCCCCAGATATGATAAGTTTGAAACGCCCTGGCACGGGTATCCCGCCAACAGAATTAGAACGTATTGTCGGAAAAACAACCAAAACTGATATCCTTGCCGAACAGGTTATTACTTGGGAAATGATCCTGTAACAAATCTTTAAATTAAACCCACCTTAAGTTTATATTGAGCTGTCAGTTTTAGAGACTTACCTTAATATCTTGCTGTGATTTAAGAAAAAATGTTTTCAAACAATAAAAAATTTAAAATTATTTTTTTTACATTGGTTGTCAATGTTTTCATTTTTTTTGGGCTTGAGTGGTTTGCTGGATACTTAATTCAAGAAGATAATATTTATGGAAATGCGGGAATGATGGATGGGAACCACCCTCTCATGGAATTTGATGGTGATCTGGGTTACCAAATTCGCAAACAAGCTATGAGGAAATTGACACATACATTCCCACTGATTGTAGAAAAAAAAATAATCACTGATATTTCGGGGAAACCAATCTCAACCAAGTTAAGTTTTACAGACAAAGAGGGAATTATTCGCAGTGAGAATGGGGATATTGTTGTTAATAGTTTAGGATATCGTGGCCCTTATTTTAAAAAAAACAAATCACCAGATACTTTTCGAATCGTGGCAATGGGAGGATCTACTACAGCGGGCATGCATGAGAATGAGTTAACTTACCCGAGGCTTTTAGAGAGAATGCTTAATCGAGCTGTTACGGGTAAACAAAAAATTGAAGTCATTAATGCCGGTGTTTGGGGTTACACCTCTTGCCAGGTAATGAAACGGTATAAAAAAGAGATTGTAGATTTAGAACCTGATGTGATTTTATTGATGAGTGGTTGGAATGACATTAACAAAATGAGGGAATCGGGTATTAAAAAGAAAAGTCAATATTGCATGAATCATCATCCAGTGTTGGTGCGTTCAAATATCTTTAGATTTTTGAGGCTTAAAAT
>JAPYPM010000318.1 GCA_029937635.1 Nitrospinaceae bacterium | reverse complement strand
TTTAAGTTCTAATGTTGGGCGTATGTTACTTAGTTCATTCCCTATTGTCATTCCCTACACCTTGATTGGAATTGATTATATTTTTTCCAAAAAAGATACCGATCGTGTTCCGTTAAAATGACATTCGAATCCTTAACCTACAAGAAAAATAGTACCAGAAATTAAAACGGATTCTGCTTAAACTTTCCTTTGTTATCGAAAAGTCTAATTAAAATAATAAGGCTATACGTTAGTAGTTTGTGTAAGAAAATACTAGCAGTGGTGACCAATCTTACCAGGTCATTTTTAAAGATGTCTAACTATTAAAATATATTCTGTAAGAAAATGGATCCCATATTTTAACCATAATTAATTCGTTCCATGATTAACTGAATAATACGATTATAAATTTATTAATCTTGATGGACTGGATTAATATTTCTAAAAAAGTTTTAGAGTTTCTAAGAACACCGCCTCTTATGAAATTAGACCACCGACTTAACCTACAAGGTAGATTAACTAATTCTAATCTTATTCAGATTGCGGCACTTGCTTTAGTGACCATTCTTTCTATCTCTGTTCGTATTCCTGGTCTTGGGGTACCACTTTTCGGTGATGAAGCTACAACCTTTTGGGAACATCGATCTTCTTCTTGGGAAGAGTTGTTTTTTAGTTATAACGGGCCTAATCAGCATTCTCTTTTTTCATTCCTTTCCAACCTATCTATTCAAATATTTGGTGAAAATGAGATAAGTTTTCGCCTGCCTTCATTGCTTGCAGGAATACTGACTGTTCCTTTGATATGGATTGCGGGAAAGTTAATTTTAAAATCCCATTGGGCATCTTTATTGGCGGCGTTTTTGATTAGTTTTTCTGCGCCCCTGCTCGAAAATTCTCAACAAGGTCGAGGGTATACGCTGACGGTTTTTCTAGCCCTAATTGTATTTATTTGTGGTCAGAAAATCTTAGTCTCATGCAATCGAAATTGGTGGATGTGGTCGTCTGTTTTTTTAGGAGCAAGCCTATGTATGGTTTTAACTCTTCCTGGCAATATTTATTTTTTAGTAGCCTGTGGAGTAGCTATTCTTTATGAGATATACCGCCAAAACAAAAATGAAACAGAAAATATTAAGAAGCAGTTTTTTATAGGCGCAACGCCTATATTTTTAATGGGAGCCATTACAACAGGGTATCTCCTCTATATATATGAAGACTTGCAACAGGGCTTGGATATCTACCGGATTTATGTCAACAAAATTGGGGATTCTGGGACAATGGAGGGTATATCTTCTACGCAACCTACTTTCAATCATTCTCTCGGTATTTTTGAAAAGTTGGCCCGGCCTTGGGGGCCGGCGCTTTATATTTTTTTTGGATATGGGTTTTGGAAACTTCGCCAGATTGGCCTAGGTATTCATTTTCGTTGTCCCATTTCTTTTAAATTTGATTACCGGTATTCAGGGACCACCTCGATCCTATTATTTTTTGATTCCTTTTATCATGCTTATTACCGCTTATGGAACCGTTATGATTATAGGTTTGCTAAGCTCTCCAAACACAAAAATAATTTTAGCAACTCTTACTTTATGCGTTTTGCTATCAGCTCCAGTAATCCACCTCGCAACATATTTCCCCAAGCGTTTAGAGGTCTCCTCGGCAAAAATGAAGGAAGGTCAACTGGCTAGTGAATTTATAAGTAAAACTTCTAAACATCACCTATTCGTCTTTCCCTGGGACGACCGAGTACTACGCTATTATATAGAAAAACTAGTGGCTGAAAAAATGTTAAATATTTTACAAGATGGGGTCTTAAAACAAATTACTCTTATTGGGCATAAGACCATCTCGGTCGAAGAAATCCCATCCCTCGGCCCAACGAAAAACTTGTGGACGCCAAAATCTTTCAAACCTATAAAAACACTGGGAAATATTAATATTTATCCTCTGGATTTTGAAATCTTAAGCCTACTTCCATTGGAAAACAAAATTGAACACCATATCGAACGTTTTTTAGGCATTTCCCCAGATTTAAAAACAAATATAATTACAAACCATAAAATTGAAGGGGATGGAGCCTTAGAAATCAGGAAACATGTCCAAAAAAATTTAGCGATAAATTTCAATCAGTTCCAATTAAAACATATATCCGGTGAATCATATGTCGTGTCTGCATATGCAGAAAAATTGTGGCAAAAATCTAAAATCAGTTTAACTCGATTTCGAATAGGGAGTTCTCCCATACCTTCAAATTCTTTTCATGTCAATTCCCTTTCTGGCATATTTAAAGAGGAGGGATCTAGCCTGTACTGGGAACCCGAGCATCCATACCGCAACTTTCGACAATCTAAAAGAAAAAGTGATTTTTATTGGCGTATCACCATGGTTTTTCACCCTCTAACAAAGGGACAAAATATCCTTCAGGAAACTTTGGTTGTGATTGATAAAATAAGCTACTTTGATGGAATACAGAACTTTATTTTACGGTCTAAAAAAAAATAGGCTCCTCCTTATTTGAACCTAATTTTTTTACTACTAGTTATCTTTTATTATGAACCTTACTAATAAATATATTAAACCTTTTAGTATGTTTAGAGGTGAATTGACTTTATTATTTTAGGTAGTTGGTGTTTTTTTTGATAAATTTTTAAAAGAAATTCTGTACAACTTGAAACATAAAATTCACAAAATTATCTCCGATTTTTTAAATTTTTAAGATAACTATAATTCTTATATTTTTTATGCCTCCCATCATCGCGCTCCTGAAAGGAATCTGCTAATATACGTTCCCTACAAAATTTCTTTTGTGTAAAACTCTAATTAACACTATCTTTGGAAAAAATTATCATGGGTATAATTGATGGGAAAATGGTTGCCTCTCAGATTAAAGAAAATATTACTACCGAAGTACAATCATTGA
>JAPYPM010000016.1 GCA_029937635.1 Nitrospinaceae bacterium | reverse complement strand
GGTGGTGTTAGACCTGCTATACAAATACGTGCTTTATCGCGGGGTGTTGATATCTTAGTCGCAACGCCTGGGAGGCTTCTGGATCTTTTAAACCAGAGGCAGCTACGCTTAGACAAGGTCGGAGTTCTTGTTTTGGATGAAGCAGATCGAATGCTAGATATGGGGTTTCTCCCTGACATTCAAAAAATTTGTTCTGCTATTCCGACTAAGCGACAAACCATGTTGTTTTCGGCGACGCTTCCAAACCAAATAGTTAAACTCTCTAAAAATTTTTTAGATGATCCTGTGCAAATCACCGTTACTCCTCCATCCAGTACCGTGAGTAGAATTGAACAAAAGGTATTATTTGTGGAACGAGAAAATAAATCTGCATTGCTGGAGTCTATTCTTGGGCAAGATCAAAGTGTTCAACGTGCTCTTATTTTTACTAGGACTAAACATGGAGCTAATCGGATAGCAACAAGATTGAGTAAGATTAAAATTTCAACAGAAGCAATTCATGGGAATAAATCACAACCTGCACGTTTGAAGGCATTAGAAAAATTTCGGTCTGGAAGAGTTAGAGTTTTAGTCGCAACGGATATTGCCTCACGTGGATTGGATGTTGATGGTATTACTCATGTGATAAACTATGATTTGCCCAAGGAAGCAGAGAGTTACGTTCATAGGATAGGGAGAACCGCTCGTGCCGGAACAGATGGAATTGCCTTATCGCTTTGCGATGCTAGCGAAAAATCATACTTGAGAAGGATTGAGTTGGAAACAGGTTGCTCTTTAAATGTTGATCAAAGCCATCCTTTTCACTCGCAATCCATAGCCAATAAAAAAAGTGGTTCAAGAAAACCCGACTCTAAAAGCTTTTCCAATGGTAAGGGGAGGGGGAGTAGAGGTAGATCAACTGCGCGCTCTGAAGGTAAAAATAAGAGCTTTTCTTTATCACAAAACCGTTTTTCAGGAAAACCTGCAAATAGAAAAAAAAATACTAAGAATCAGAGAGCAAATTAACTGCTAAAACTTTTTAGAAAATCAGCAAAATAAGTATGCAAAAGAGATTTTATTTAGTCTGATTAACATGTGGTATCGCTTCTTGATTTAAACAAACATTCTCCATCTTTTTTTAGATGGAGAATGTTTGGAGCATTGATTTTTTAAACCCACAGACCTTCCTTTTCTTTAACTCAATTGAACTCCGAAAGCAATAAAGCTCGAGAGGTTTTATCTTGCTTATTAAATATTCTATTGGCTCTTTTTAATTTACGTTGTATCGTGTTTTGTGGATGGAAGTAATTGAGTAATAAGGATAAAGGTGGTCAGGAACTATGCTATGAGAGTGGATCAATATTTTTGGCTATATATGCTGGAATGCGAGAATGGCTCATTTTATACCGGTTATACAAAAAACCTCGCCATTCGTTATTATCAACATATTAAAGGAAAGCAGAGTGCAAGGTATACCCGTAGTTTTAAGCCAGTTAAAATTGCTCAATGTTGGAGGTTATTCGATACTATTGGGACTGCTTTAAAAGTGGAGCGGTTTATAAAGAAACAAGATAGAAAGACCAAGTTACGTTGGATTGAGAATCCTGAAGATCTAAAGTTAAGAATTTTAAAAAATATGAAGAAGGAATTGATCTTGTTCCCTTTCGATACTTTACGAGTTGAAAAAGAATCAAAAAAAATGGATTGGAAAAAAATAAAAAACAGATTTGATCCATTTGCCGATATTTTAAATTCCCCTAAAAAAATTATTAAATAGAGAAGGTTAGTTGTTATGGAAGATTGCCCTTGTGGAACGGAATTTCCATATGTAGATTGTTGCGGGCCATTAATTCGTGGAGCAATCCCAGCGGATACAGCAGAAGATTTAATGCGTTCTAGGTTTACCGCTTTTGCAAAAGGCTTAGGGGACTATTTGGAACAAACTAAGTATCCCGATGGTCAGGAAATGAGTGCATGGCATAAGACAAAATTTATGCATGATGATATTTCTTGGACAAAACTTGACATTCTCGACGTCAAAAAAGGTAGCGCTTCTGATGAGGATGGAGAGGTAAGTTTTATTGCGCACTATATAGAGAATGGAGAAAAAAAAACACTCCAAGAAGTTTCAAGGTTTATCAAAGAAGAGGGGAAGTGGTTTTATAGCGAACATGAATCCAAAATAATTTCGTCGGCCCCTTCCTCAACAGTAAAAACGTTCGTTAGAGACCAACCTAAAGTAGGTCGCAACGACCCATGTCCTTGTGGAAGTAATAAAAAATATAAGAAATGCTGTGGTAGAGCATAGCTTTTTGATTCTTTTTAAAAAATATATACATCACAGGTTTTGTCTATGAAAAATATTTTGCGATGGTGTTTTAAAAATATTACACAAAAATATCCTTGCTGGATATTGACTAGTGCACTTCTTTTGAGTGGATTTTCTGTTTATGTTTCTACAGGTCTTTCTTATGACTCGCGAATGGACAATTTGCTTCCGCAAGACCTTCCCTTGATTAGAGAATTTAATGAAGTTGTTTCTAAAACAGGTGGCTCAGGGCCTTTGGTAGTAGTTCTTGAAGGATTAGCTCAAGATAAAGCTCCATTGGTAATAAGCCAATTATCGCAACGATTTAAAAAAGTTAAGGGAACGCAATATGTCGACTCACAAATACCTAAAGAGTTTTTAAATAATAGACAACTCCTCATACTGTCTCGAAATGAATTGATTCAACTCGAACTGCTTGTGAATCAGGGTATTCAATATGCTCGTGATCAATTGACTGGTATTTCAGCAGGGAACGAGCTTTTTAATCCAAAAAAGCTGCAAAAACTTTCTGAAGATTACCAATTTTTTGATGAAATCAGCTCTTTCCATAAGGGAAGCAAACACAGAAATTATTATATTTTTTTAAAGCCCGAAGGGACGGTTACAGATACTTCATTCACTGAGGCTTTCGTTGATGGAATTCAGAAGAGTATCAATGAATCTGGCCTTGAAAACGAAATTCCTGGCCTAAAAATAAAACTTACCGGTTCCTTAGTAGTACGTTTAGAAGAGAATACATTTATTAAGCGTGATCTGGAAAATTCTGTTTTTCTGGCTGCTTTTTTGGTAGTAGCAATAATATTGATGTATACGCGGTCTTGGTTTTCCATTCCTCTTATTATTTTCCCATTATTACTATCAATGACGTATACGTTTGCAGTTACTCGTCTTGTCATTGGCCACCTTAATATTGTGTCTGGATTTCTTGTAGCAATTTTAATGGGACTGGGTATTGATTATGGAATTCACTTATATATTCGTTTTAAGCAGGAGTTGCTTAAGGGGAGGTCTATTCCTGAAGCAAGTGAGATTGTAGCAACTCAGGTAGGGCGTTCTGGAGTTATTTCGATGTTAACAACCATAAGCGTGTTTTCGATATTAAGCTTTTCTGACTTTCTTGGGTTTGCCGAGTTTGGGAAAATAGCAACTATTGGAATTATTAGTGCTTTCTTCACATACATTTTTGTGTTTCCTGCCCAAACAATTTTTTATGATCGAGTAGCATGGTTAGGGAAGCCAAAGGCAAGGTTATTTGTATTCAAAATTTATGACCTATATGGAGGTGCCCCTTATTTTCTTTCATTAGGGTTTTTAGTGATTTTGATAATAAGTCTTTTTCTTTTACCTCATATCCAATTTGAATATGATTTTCAGAAATTAAGAGGCGATTCTCCGGCGGCAGAATATGAAACGAAAACAACAGACGATTTTGGATTTGCCTTTTCACCAACCGTCATACTTGTTTCGAAAGAAAAAGATCTTTTATCCATCCATCAGGCATTGGAGGAGGTTAAGAAAAATAACGCAGAGGATTCAACCATAGGGATGTACTACTCTTTAAACAATTTCAGTCAACTTGAATTTGAGTCCAAAAAGGAAATTCTTGAAAGGATTCGCCGCTTATTTTATGAAGAAAAGGATATCATACGACTTGCTTTAGGGGGTGCTAGGTTTGAAAAATTTAAAAAAATGCTTGCTGCCGAGCCATTTGATGAATCCGCAATCCCTGAGATTTTAAGAGAAAAGCTTACAGCCAAAGGAGATTTCTTGTTGCTCATGTTTTCACCTTCAAATAAAAATTTTTTTAATGTGAAAAATGTTTACCAGCTATCTAAAGAAATAGAAGAAATGAAAAAAATACTTGAGGAAAAAAATGTTTCAGTCTCAGTGTTGAATGAAAATCTTTTAGCAGCTGAAATTATGGATTGGGTAAAACAAAAAGGACCTGAAGCAATAATTTTAGCCGTAGTTATTGTTTTGCTTATTTTAATTCTTGACCTCCAGAGCTTGGTGCTTGCGCTTAAAACTTTTCTACCGTTACTAACCGGTTTAGTTTTTACAGGAGCGATTATGGCCTTTTTTCAGGTCAAGCTTAACTTTATAAATATCGTTATGCTTCCATCAATTGTAGGTATTATGATTGGGAGTTGTATTTACTTAAGCCATCATATTTTAGATTATTCGATGGGCGCTACGATTAAGTCTGTTCAGGAAACTGGAAGCGCTATTATATTGTCAGCGTTAACTAGCTTGGCGGGATATGCGAGTCTTAATATAGCTCACCATGCTGGTGTTAATTCTATTGCAACTATAGTCGAGATAGGGATTGTAGCGTGCACTATTTGCGCATTGTTTATGTTACCCGCATTGTTTGAATTAAACTTTGGCAAGGCAATCAAAACACAGTTTAAAAATTAAGTAGATACTAATGCTGGAGACTGAAATTAAATCAAGGTCGATATTCAGAAAAAATAATATCGTCTTGTTTTTTTTGATGAGTTACTAATTAGTAAAGTGAATAATGTGAATTAACGAGTAGATTGGTTTTATGTCTGTTATTCAGGAAGAACAAAAAATCCCTATAAAAGAGGCTAGGCAAATCGTTAAAGACTTGATGGTGCCTAATGCTTTTATATACTGGGTTGATTTTTTGTTTCATATTATATTGGGCTGGTATTCTTTTTATTTTTGCTCTAAGGCGGATTTCTTTTCTCCGATTGAGTGGATATTCTTTTTTGTCTCAATTTTTTCTTTTTATAGAGCAGCTATTTTTATTCACGAAATAACGCATTTACGAAAAGACACTTTTTATTTATTTCGAGTTGTGTGGAACTTTTTATGTGGCTTTCCATTGATGATACCTTCTTTTTTGTATCAAGGGGTTCACAATGACCACCATAATATAAAACTTTACGGTACCAGGGGCGACGGTGAATATGTTCCATTTGTACATCAAGGAAGAAGCAAAATTATTTTATTTATCAGTGCTTCCTTTTTTGTTCCTGTTTTCTTTTTTGTGCGCTTTGTTTTTTTGACACCGCTTTCGTATTGCAATAAAAATTTAAGGTCCTTGGTGTTGGAAAAATTCTCATCATTCTCAATTGATTTAAACTACCAAAGAACACGTTCTTCGCTAAACACTGTTGCCATGTGGCAAGCCCAGGAGATAGCTACGTGTTTGTATGGATTGATTTTTATATCATTGCTATTGAAAGGAGCTTTCTCCTATAAGATCCTTGGTCTTTGGTTCATTATTTTTGGGGCGGTCTTTTTTATGAACTCATTACGAACATTGGCAGCTCATTGCTACCGGTATTCTGGTGGTGAGGTTCGTGATATTTCAGAACAACTTCTCGATTCCGTTAACATTCCAAATAGTTTTTTAGGAGTGTTATGGGCTCCTGTTGGATTGAGGTTTCATGCGGCACATCATTTGATTCCAGAGATGCCATACCACGCTCTTGGGAAAACTCACCGAAGACTTTTAGAGCAGTTTTCGAAAAAAAACCTATATTCTCAGACTAACTCTAATGGCTTGATAGCCACTTTGGCTCGACTTTGGAGAGAATCTGGAAACGTAGTGCTTTTTGTTCTTTTTGTATGCTAATTTTAATGTTAGCATGACTTATTTATTTGCAAATTCTTTAAAAACAATGATATTGCTTGCTTGAATCTAGATAAACTGTTTTCTCGATAGTATTTTTCTTTTAGTTGTGAAAGGAGTTTTAATACCAATAAAATTATGCCAAAAACCACTATAGACTCAGAATCAGCTAAAAAGATAGTTCAGATAAAAGAACAATTTGACTTTGAAAGTGGTCACTTACGCACGTCAACTGAAAATGATAAAGGGATTTTTTCCAAGTGCGCAAACTATCAAGCTCCGGCTCAAGCTAAGAGTTTAGGGATATATCCTTACTTTCGAGAAATTGAAGAAACTGGAAGTTCCCATGTGGTCATTGATGGTAGAGATGTAGTGACTATCTCAAGTAATAACTACCTGAGCTTAGCCAAAGATCCTAGAGTTATTGCGGCAGGAGTGGATGCTATTGAAAAGTTTGGAATTGGGTGTACCGGAAGCCGTTTCCTGAATGGAACATTGAGTCTGCACCGAACTTTAGAAAAAAATATTTCTGATTTTCTTGGACGTGAAGATTCAATTGTTATGTCAACTGGTTTTCAGGCTAATCAGGGAACTATTTCTTGTCTTTTGGGCAAGCAGGATGTTGCCTTTTCCGATCGTGAAAACCACGCGAGTATCTATGAAGGTTGCGCTCTTGCCCCAGGAAAGACTGTGCGTTATCGGCATAATGACATGGACCACTTGGAACATTTGCTCCAAAAGCACTCTCAAGCTAAAGGAAAGCTTATTATTACTGATAGTGTTTTCAGTATGAGTGGTGATATCGCTAATCTTCCTGAAATTGTTAAGATTGCAAAAAATAACGGGGCGAGTTTGTTGGTTGATGAAGCTCATGGTATGGGAGTTTTAGGCGATAATGGACGCGGGGTCTGTGAATATTATGATGTCGAAAAAGATGTTGATATTTATGTGGGAACTTTTTCTAAGAGCTTGGGGTCAATCGGAGGTTTTGTTTCTACAAAAAAAGATATAGCAGAATACATAAGGCATAAAGCGGCTGCATTTATTTTTACAGCGGCTTTACCTCCTGCTTCTGTTGCAGGAGTTTTAGAAGGATTAGATATTCTTGCTAATGATTCAAAACGCAGGAAACAATTGCATGAAAATACAGCTTTTATAAAAAGAGCTTTTTTTGAATTGGGAATTCAGGTAAATAATAACCTTGTGCCTATTGTTCCTATTCAGATAGGCGATGAAGCGCTTACTTTATATATGAACAGGTTATTATTTGACGACGCTATATTTGCTGGTGTTGCGGTATCCCCAGTAGTCCCGCCATTGAAAGCTATGATTAGAACCAGTTATACTTCCGCACATACCAAAGAAGACTTAGATAAAATTTTGATCTCATTTGAGAGGAATTTAAAAAAAATAGGTCTCTTGCCCCAGTAATGTCCCTTAGTGTTCAACAAGTAAAAAATTCAACCGATATAAAAAAATTTATTAGATTGCCATGGAAGGTTTATGATAATTTCCCTCTATGGGTTCCTCCTTTGATTAGCGAGCGTGAAAAATTTTTAGATCCTGCAGTAAATCCATTTTTAAAATACTCTCAGGTCGATTTATTTTTAGTCACTTCGAATAAACATTCAGTGGTAGGAAGAATAGCGTTGATCGAAAACCATGTTCATAACGAAACGTTATCTGATCGGGTGGGGTTTTTTGGAATGTTTGAGGTAGTTAATGATAAGAAAGTTTCAAATTTACTGCTTGATAAAGCAGCTCAATGGTGTCGCGAAAATAATTTTAGTAAGCTTATTGGTCCTGTAAATTTATCGACTAATCATGAATGCGGTTTGCTTATAGAAGGTTTCGATACTTCACCGGTAATAGGAATCCCATATAATCCTTATTATTACTCAGGTTATTTTGATGACTGGGGACTAATTAAATACAAAGATTTAGTTTCTTTAAGAATGACTACCTCTAGGGTGCCGGAATATCTCGAATCGGCAATTGGGCGTATTAATAAAAGAGATCGATTTTCAATAAGACCTTTTTGCTTAAATAATTTTAACGAGGAAATAGAGACTATTTGGTCTATTTATAATGAATCATGGGCTAATAATTGGGGTTTTATTCCAATGTCTAAAGAAGAATTTATCTATTCTGCAAATGAAATGAAAAATTTTATTCGCCCAGAATATTGCTTTATTGCAGAGATTAATGGTGAGCCAGTTGGATTTTCTCTTACTCTGCCAGACATTAATCCGGTTTTAAAAAAAATGAATGGTAGAGTTTTCCCATTTGGTTGGGCAAGTTTTTATTTGAATAAAAATAAAATAAAATTGTTCCGCGTCGTAGCTTTAGGGGTAATGCCAACATATCGACGCTTGGGAATTGACGCAGCACTCTATTGCGAAACCTTAAAAATATTTGTAGAAAAAAAAATCAAATGGTGTGATATGTCGTGGGTACTCGAAGATAATAAAGGCATGCTTGACTCAATCTACCGTTTAGGTGGAACTATTTATAAAAGACACCGAATTTATGAACGGAACATCCTCTCTTAAAAATGCCATTGCTGTTGTTACTGGTGCCACGGGTTTTATTGGAAGTCATTTAGTTGATTACCTGATTGAGCATGGTTGTATTGTTCACGCGTTAGTTCGTGAAACTAGTGATCGAAGGTGGTTGAATAAATCAGATCAAGTGAAGGTTCATACGGTTGATCTCTTGAACAACTCTCCTATCAATTGTCTTCAGAAAGCGGATTATCTTTTTCACTGCGCTGGTTTGACAAAAGCTAAAACTAGAGATGACTATTTTAGTGGCAATGTGGACTCCTGCGAAATTCTTTATGAAAGATGTGTTTCAATTGGGGCTAACTTAAAGGCAATCGTTCATTTAAGTAGTTTGGCAGCAGCAGGACCTAGTATTAATGGAGAACCAGCTCAAGAAAAAAACTCATGTAACCCTGTAACATATTACGGAGAATCTAAGCTTGCGGGAGAACAAATTGCTCTGAAATATGCATCGTCACTCCCGATTGTAATTATTCGTCCACCAGTAGTTTATGGTCCTCGAGAGAAAAATTTTTTCGTTTATCTGAAAGCGCTAAGTAAAGGTTGGAATATTAAAATAGGAACCAGTAGACGTGAACTATCATTAGTTTATATCGCGGATTTAGTTAGAGCTATGGCTCAAGCGGTAGTTTTATATCCTCAAAAGGAAAAAATCTATTATATTACGGATGGAGAACATTATCTTTGGAGTGATATCTCTAATTCTGCAATGAAAATTCTTAATGTGCGTGCTAAAAAACTAGTTATTCCAGAGGCGCTACTTCCTTTATTTTCCTATTTTTTTGAAACTCTAGCTTGGTTTGGGTCCAAACCACCTCTTTTCGATAGACAAAGAATGATTGATATTTGCCAAACATCATGGATTGCATCCCCAAAAGAATTTTTTGAATCGCATATGTTTAAACCTCAAAATGATTTAGCAAAAGGTTTACAAGAGACTATTGACTGGGGTAAGACCAATAACTGGTTATAAAAAATGAATGTATCGATAGACCAAGTTTTACCTGTTAATGAAATAATAGAACCAGTTAACCGCTACCTCCACAATCCTATAGCAGCAACTATTGTACAAATTATAAAAAATACTTGGATTACTCCAAATCAAGTAACTTATGTGTCGATTTGTGTCGGACTAGTTTCAGCGTATATTTTTAGTCTCGGCACGGTACAGGCATTTATTTTTGCTGGTATTTTACTAGAAGTTGTATTGATTTTAGACTGCGTCGATGGCCAGCTGGCACGAGCCAAAGAATGTTCTAGTGATTTGGGTCGACTTCTCGATGGTATTGCGGGTTATATTATTTACTTGGCAGTTCTTACTGGAGTTGTGATTGGCTTTCACCAGGAGTATAAAACATTGGTCGCTTTTGGTTTAATTACTATTCTTAGAGGCATAGCCTATGATTATTGTAAGCTAACAATGATAACAATGATTCAAAAGGGGTATGATGGAAGTATTAAAGAAATATTAGATACACATTCAAAAATATCCCGAAATAATTCAACTCTTTGGAAGGTGTATTTTTACTATTTGCAGCTTCAGAGTTTTGTCTTTGGTGGACGTTTTATAAGGCTCGATAAATTTTTAGATAATGGGAATAAAAATTCTAAGGATTCCCTGTTATCGCCTACTGAGAGAAAAAAATACCAAAATAAAATCCGTCCATTGATGGTTGCCTGGAGTTGGAATGGAGTTGATTTACCATTATTTCTTTTGGTGCTAATGTCATTGTTTGGGGTAGTGGAAAGTTGTTTGTTTCCGTTAGTATGTTTTTTATTTTTTCAATTTATTTTAACTATGGTTTACCATCGAACGCAATTTCAAAGGTTTTTTAATACAAAAGGGTGAAATTAAAATAATTGAGCTTTTTGATGGTTTATACTGTACAGAGCTATAGTTTTTTAACATATTTAATGTGTAAATAAAATGACTAGAGATAATAAAGCTACCGGGGTGTGGGTAAATTCAAACATTAGAAGAATTTTAGGTCCAGTTCTAGCGATTGTAGGTTTGTTTTATACCTATCGTTCACATTTGGATGGATGTCCTCGTGAAATTATTTTTCTGGGATGGGCACTGCTCCCACCGATTTGGTTGATTATCGAATACTGGCTATTGTTCGACCGGAATGAGGAATCCTCAAAAGATTTTGAAACGTTTAAGCATGGCCAAAGCTTAGCGCGAAATTTATGGGTTGGTTTCTTGATTTTTCTGGCAGCTTATTATTCTGGAATTTTTTTTGAGGGTGGGGGGGTAAAATAGAATAAGGTTGCTGATCAGTTGTTTGTTGCGGGACTGACTTCTAGGTTACGCTCTGCGACGTAAGTTTGTATGTCATCATTTTTTTTTACGTGGTACCAAGGTTTTTCTTTCGGAGGGCGTGAACGTGCCATTATTTCATACCACTGCTCTTCACCCTTATAGCAAGAGTCCACCGCAACAATTACTCCATAATAACCGAATAGCTTATGATGAACTTGTTGCCCAAAGGCAAACTTATATTTTGATTTTGATTCAGACATGGATACTTTAGAAAAGGTATTAAACCATTGGTTCGTTTACAAAGGTATCAGTTTTAACCAATAAATAATTCAAACTGTAAAGTATTAGGTTGCGGTGTGTCACCCTGCATTAATCCTATAAAAATAGTCACCTAATTTAAAAGCACTTCCATTTCTAACGACACCCAAAAATGTTTTTAATTTTTCGTCAGTAAGCTTAGCTAAAATAGTTTTTTGGAGTTCTTCGAAACTAATCTCTTCCCAAAAAGAATAGTCAGCAGATCTCTGAAGGGGATATTCGGAAATGTCCTCCATCTCAATATGGTACTGATCCTGAGTCATATGTCCGGTTTTTTTAGTTTGGGTCTGAAAAATTGGAGATTTGCTAAAGATTTATTGTGCATTAGAAAAGCATGAAATAAATTATAACCTAGAAACTATCTAGTGCAAAGGCTCATGTTTGTTAGATTACAATATGCTTTTGATTTGGCACAAATATTTTCTTTGTAATTAGTTTTTTTTATAAAAATTAAATTTTAGTATTTTTTAAACTTTTTGCAAATATAATATTGGCTGAAACTAATGATAATATTATTATTAGGAAGAGATCATGTTTTAGTAAAAGGCTAAACATTTGTGAGTCCATTACAAAAAACCACAAGGGTAAAATTAACATATAAGTGATCAATTAAACGGAGGTTATGTCTGTGCTACTTGCAATTGATGTTGGGAATTCTAACAATGTTATAGGCTTGTTTTCTGGAGATAAACTTTTGACTCATTGGCGTATTCGAACGGAATGGACTCGTACTTCTGACGAGTATTGGGTACTAATCAAGGAGTTTATCTTACTTAATGATGTAGACGTAGACATTATTGATGATATTATTATTGCTTGTGTGGTTCCACCTTTAATCCCTATTTTAAAGGATATGAGTAGAAAATATTTTTCTTGCGATCCGTTAATTGTTGGGCCAGGAATTAAAACTGGGATATCCATACTTTATAAAAATCCAGCAGAAGTAGGTGCTGATCGTATTGTCAACTCTGTTGCGGCTTATGAGAAATATGGGGGGCCACTGATAATCGTTGATTTTGGTACAGCGACAACATTTGATGCTGTTTCTAAAAAAGGTGAGTATTTAGGAGGTGCGATTTTTCCAGGTGTTTTGTTGTCCTTGGAGGCTCTTTTTAAAAACACAGCCAAACTTCCTCGTGTTGAAATGGCAGAGCCTGAGAACGTCATAGGAAAATCGACGATTGAGAGTATTCATTCGGGAACAATATACGGATTTGTTAGTATGATTGATGGGATGGTTTTAAAAATGCAGGAAGAATTACAAGAGAAAGCGCATGTTATTGCAACTGGAGGGATAGTTGACTTGATAGCTTCTAAATCCAAGTCGATAGATACTATAGATCCTTTTCTAACTCTTGATGGATTGCGTATCATACACCAAAGAAACTATGGATAGGGGATAGCCATTGCAGCTATATAAGTTGTCAACCAGAGGTCTTATTTTAGGAGTGCTTTAAATGGGTATTGAAAGAGGTGGTGACGCCGAATATGATGACAGCAGGCCAACTTTAGAAGAACTGGCCCCAAGGATTGAAGATGCTATTACAAGTAGTTTAGAAGCAAACTCGACGACACTAAAGCTATCGGGTAAATATTATTCTACAGACGAGATTACTTTATTGGCACAATCCATTCAAGTTAGAGAGGTTCTAATTTTGAATTTAGAAGATAATCAAATTGGCGATGAAGCGTTAAAAATTTTGTCTGAATCGAATCACTTGTTAAAGCTCGAAGTTCTAAAGCTTGGGGTTAATTTCATCACAGATGAAGGTATAAAGGAATGGGCTAACTCCTCCAAGGTTACTCTGAAAAACATTAAATCGCTATCTTTGTCAGACAATAAATTAACTGATGATTCTCTAGTCGATTTGGTTAAATCATCGAACTTTCCACAATTAGAATCGCTTGATATTGGTTGGATGGAAGCTGGAAACAAAACGGCGATGGCTATAGGCACATCCGACAATCTCTTCTGCCTAAAAAAACTTGACCTTGAACGTAGTTATGTCGATGCTGAGGGTATTCGTTTGCTAATCGATAGTAAGGTTGCTGAAAATCTTGAAGAATTAAATCTTGCGGCAAATAAATTTGGTGATGAGGGAGTAAGAATTATTGCGGGTGCTTCAAAGCTTAAAAACCTTAAAGTCCTTAACCTATCACAAAATATGATTGGGGATGATGGCGCTAAAGCTATTGGAACCTCGGCTCAATTAAGTGGGCTGACTCATCTTTATATGGGAAGAAACGCTTTTGGCCCGGAAGGTGCGAAGGCCATTCATGAAACTAAAATTCTGACTCAACTAAAGACACTTGTTCTTCAGGAGGGAGTTGAAACCACGCCAGATTTAGTTAATTATTCTCGACCTGAATTATTACGTCCAGAAGACCCAGAGTTGTCCATCCCAGGGGAATGATGCTCTTTATATACTGAATTAAAGGTAAAAAAATAGAAATTCGTATTATCCAATCAAGAAGCTATTCACGATTTTTATGGCTTTGGTGACCTGTGCGGTTATGTCTGTTTAGAAAACCTTGAGTGTTTTTAGCTGACTTAAATTTTTAGATTCACGAAGGGCTGTTTTTGTTGCCTCAGATTTAACTCGATTTCCTCCTAAATGTAGGTAGGTTAAATTAGACAAAATATCTGAATTTGCGATTGCAAGTGCACCTTGATCACCGATTCTGTTATCAACTAAGTTTAGAGAGGTTAATTTTGTTAATGCAGAAGATGTTGCCAAAGCTTTGGCCCCTCGTTCAGTAATACCATTTTGTTCCAGGTTGAGTGTTTTTACTTCCGAGAAAAGATCGCAGGACGCAAGAATTTCGATTCCTTCATCACCTAGGTTATTAGAACCCAAATGAAGATAATCGACCTTAGGTAAAGAATTTGATTCCGCTATAATTTTTATGCCCTCTGGTCCTAAATTATTGTGAGTGATGATAATAGTGTGGACAGAGTTTAAGGGCTCAAAGTCAGATACTAAGCTAGCAAGGTGGATTCCGTGGGCTCTTGTAACTTCATTTCTTTTAACAAATAGATAGGCATCCTGAATTTTAAGGACTTTTTGATCCTTGATGTTTTCAAAAATTATTTTCTGGTCTTGAGTTAGTTCGCTTGTAGGATCTCCATACTGTTCCCCATCATTACAAAGCTCCTCCCAGTTTTTAAGTTTTTCAACTTTTTTCATCTTTTTAATCTTTGTTCCTTTGCACAACCAGGTTGGTTTCCCATTTTGCAAGCTTGTTTATAAAAATTTATCGCTTTTTTTTGCCTTCCTTCCCTGTAGTTAATTGACCCTAAATTAAAACAAGCTGGATCTTCTCCTGCATCACAGGACTTTTGGTACATTATTTTTGCTTCTTTCCATTCTTTACCATATTGAGTGCCTTTCATATACAGAAGGTTACCGCCATTCGTACATCCTGTCATATAGCCAGCATCACAAGATTTCTTGTAAAATATCAGAGCAGTTTTGTTATCTCGGTCGACAGTTCTATACCGTTCTCCCATTCTGAAACAGGCAGCAGAGTTTTTCTCGTTGTCACACGCTGAACGCATTTTAGCAGTTTGAGGATCATCATCAGCCCAGGACAAAGAAACAAAAATCATGTTAAATCCAAGAATTAAAGTCGAAAAAAAAATATTTTTGATCACAATAGAAATCCTTTATTTAAAGGTTAAGTACCTTAAGCCAGGGTAGTAGACCGTTCGAATTTCACAAACAATTGTATCATAGTAGAAAAATAAGGATCGCCTTTAAGTTCCTAATTTTTAAATGAGGGGTTTCGTTTGCATCAAGGTTTGAAGTGATTTAACCTTCAAGCTTGTTGATACATAAAAATAATTTACCCATGAACACTTTATTGTTGATTTTAAAATAGGGTAAACTGATTTCATGAACATCGTTTTGATAGGATATCGAGGTACAGGGAAATCTGCCGTATCAAGAGCTTTGCAAGGGGTTCTTCATTGTACGTTCTATAGCATTGACGAAGAAATTATTAGGCAAGCTGGCAAATCGATCCATGAAATAGTTGAACAAGAAGGTTGGTGTAGGTTTCGTGCGATTGAAAGTGGGGTGGTTGAGCAGATTTCATCGAAAGCTCGAGAATCGATAATCGATTGCGGCGGTGGAGTAGTAGTTGATGAGCGTAACATCATAAATCTAAGGCGAAAGGGTAAATTAGTTCTTTTAACAGCAAGCTTGGAAAAAATTATTCAGCGGATGAGTCTAAACTCAGATCGTCCTGCACTCGAAGAAGAACTTAGTTTTGAAGAAGAACAGACAAAAATTTTAAGTGAGCGTGACCCTAAATACCGAGCCGCCGCAGATTGTATTTTTGAAACAACTCACGAGAAGCCCTATAAGACAGCAATGAAAATTATTGAGCGCTTCAAAAAGGAGGGTTGGATCTAAAGTGATTACCCCATTATTTAAAAGTCTTTTAGATAATAGTATGTTTTTAATTCCTCTTGAAATGGATAACGAAGAAAATCCATTGGAAGGAGGTGAAATGGAAAGTTTTTTACGGACTGAGAATACAACAAAGCCTAAATTTAAGCTTCAGCTTGATGATAAAGATGTTAACTTTGAAGAACTAGAGGATCTTTTGGAATATCCACGACTCAATACAGTGGGAGAACTGTGGTTGGATCGGAACGAATTTGGTAATAAAGGGGTAGAGCTATTGTCCAGCGCAGAACAACTGAGTGGCCTTCAAGTACTCTCTTTAGCTGGGAATAAGCTTACTGATCATGCGCTTAGCACTTTGGCTAACTCCAAGGCTTTGTCTGAGTTAAAACGCTTGTTCATTCAAAATAATTTTCTTGGATCTAAAGGAGTCGCTGATTTAGCCCAATCACAGGTCATAACTTCTCTTGAAATTCTATATCTTAAACAGAATCCACTTAGAATAGATGGGGCAAAGGCTTTAGCGGATTCATGCGCTTTTAAGGGTATGAAGGAATTATATTTGGGGCGAACGCAATTAGGAAATGATGGATTAGCTCAGTTGTGCAATGGTGGTTCATGGCCAAACCTTACAGCTTTATCTTTAGCCCAAAATGGTTTGGATGATAAGTCAGCTCACATGCTAGCTGAAACTAAAGTATTTCCCAAGCTCATTACTCTTGATTTATATAATAATAATATTAGTGATGAAGCAGTGGATGCGATTAGATGTTCTCCAAACTTAAAATGTTTGCGTATTTTGCAAGTTAATTGAATCTGGTATTAGATTTTGAAGGTCCTACACCGCATAATCCCGAATCGAAAAGAAATTCTTCTCCATTTTGATAAAAATGATGCAGTAATGGCTCAACTGATTCGAGAATCGGGCCCTATAAAACTTAAACGTAATCGAAATTATTTTAACGTATTGTGTAATGCGATCATCGGTCAGCAGATCTCAGTTGCTGCAGCAGATGCAATCACAATCCGATTTAATAAGCTTTTTAATGGTCATTTCTCTACTCCCAAGGAAGTATTGAAGTTGTCAGCAATTGACTTGAAAAGTGTGGGTTTGTCAAAGCAAAAGGTTGCATATTTAAAAGATTTGAGTTTTTATTTCCATGAAAAATTACTTCGTCCGCATCGCCTACATCACATGGATAATAACGAGGTGATTAGCCAACTAACTCAAGTTCATGGAATTGGGAGATGGACGGCTGAAATGTTCCTGATATTTTCACTCAATCGACCGGATGTCTTACCACTAGGAGACTTGGGGTTACAATTAGCGCTTAAAAAATTATATCGTATGCGGCAACTACCTACTGTCAAAAGAATGCAAACTCTTGGAAGAAAATGGAATCCGCTTGAAACAGTAGGTACTTTGTATGCTTGGCGAGCACAAGATGAAAAAATTGTGAGCTATTGAATATTATTTTATAGGGGGAGGCACATGAATTTTATTAATGAAGAGATAGAAAATTACGTTTACGATCATACGCAGATTGAAGATGATCTTTTGTGGCAATTGGAGTTGGAAACTTATGATCAATTGGAAGTTCCTCACATGCTTACGGGACGTATTGAAGGGCAGTTACTTAAGATGCTTGCAGGACTTGTGGGGGCGAGGCGAATCGTTGAGGTAGGTACCTTTGGTGGCTATAGTGCTATTTCGATGGCAGAAGCTCTTCCAGATGATGGCTACCTTATTACCTGTGAAGTGGACCCTATTGCAATTAAATTCGCAAAATTTTTTTTTGATAAAAGCCCGCATGGAAAAAAAATTTTTTTAAAAGAGGGCCTAGCATTGGATACTTTGAAAAACCTCTCTGGTTCTTTTGATATGGCTTTTATTGACGCTGATAAGGAAAACTATTTGAATTACTATGAGACCTTACTCCCAATTATGAGGCCAGGTGGGCTGATTGTGGTTGATAATGTTTTATGGAGTGGAAGA
>JAPYPM010000317.1 GCA_029937635.1 Nitrospinaceae bacterium | reverse complement strand
TATTACTATCGTACTTTTCAGCAATCTTTTCGCCCTTAACACGAAAATCATTCATATACTAACCTCTATGCCAATCATATTTCATGCCTGCTTGAAGTTGCGCAATTTAAAAATCTGATTCGCGGCTACTCTTTGACATGATATATAGTCTTAAATGTTCACTTCACAGCCTAATTATATTAGACCAAATTAGAAAACCTAGCTTATTATACCGTAGTAAAGGGACTTCCAATATATCCTTAGAAAACTATAAACCCCTATTTTGCACCAACAGCTAGCAAAAAAAATTCGAAACCAGCTTTTTTATTGTCTACAATTGTTGAGCAAAACCAGCTTTGCCCATATATTTTTCAATAATTTCTTTTATATTTTTTAATTCTCCGGAACCAAAACGAGGTGAATTATTTGCGAATTTTGCAAGTTCATCGATCTGGGAAACTTTAGAGGTTGCAGGAATCGCTGCAATTCCACCCTGATGAGATAAAACAAACCTCATTGAATATTCCAAAAGCTGATCACTACAAATATTCAAGTCCTTTTGGATTTTATTTAAAATTTCTAATCGCTGAGCGAACTCGTCACCTTTGAAAAAAGTTGATCGCGCATCATTAGATTCAAAGACAGTATCTTTATTGTAAGCACCAGTTAAAAGCCCACTGTTTAAAGGAGAGCGCACTAAAACGCCTAATCCGCTATCATGAGCCTTTGTGATCAGGCTTTCTGCTTCCTGACACAAAAGATTATAAAAAATTTGAAGGCAATCAACCTTCCCAGATTTAATGCATTGAAAGCCAGTCTCAATGTCCCCAACAATTACTCCAGAATATTTTATTTTCCCTTGTCTTTTTAATTCATCTAGAAAACCAAACACATCCGTGTTTTCTAAATCATTTTGAGATGGTTTGTTAAGCTGAAAGATATCCAGACATTCAACTTGTAATTCCTTTAGGGAACGTTCAATTTGTTGCCTTAAAAAAGAAGCTGAAAAATCACGAGTCCCGTCTGGCTTTAAACCTGCTTTGGTTGCAACAATAATTTTGTCTTTGTGTTTACTTTTAATTTCACCCACTAATTTTTCAGCGGTCCCATAAGCGGGGCTTGTGTCAAAAATATTTATTCCATGATCGACGGCTCTTTGTAAAACATTTCTTGCGTCCGCAGTAGAAATATATTTTACACCGACATATTGATTGTCAGTATTGGCCAGCTGCGACGTTCCAAAACCGATTTCAGAAACTTGAACGGGGAGAGCGCCAAAAGGCTTTAGCTTCATGATTGATTCTGGTGCTGGTTTATTTTTTTTGTCGTTAAAGAGTCATTATAATTTTCCCCTCTAATCGATCTCAGGCAAAGTCGGCACATGGAGTTTTTATACCACTCTCCTTTCTTATGAAGACTTTTTAGTGCCTGCATTTTTTCACCATTCACGCAAGACTCAATGGTGTCGCCATTATTCAGGTTGCCAAGGATAAAATCTTTAGTGTGCTCTCGAACGGGCTGCCCACAAGGAACAACATTTCCCTCTACATCAATAACGTTACAGTCCAATGGTTGGGTGCAATAAAAAGGTTCGGTATCACGAAATTTTTCCTCCAGCTCCTGTTCGGTCAAATCACAATCTTCATCGGGCCGTTCAAATGCTGAGACATCGATAATATTTTGAAAGGTGATCATATTGATTCCTTTCTGGCCCTTCCAGAAGTCATAAAAATCTTTTTTTTCATGCTGATTTTCCTCCTGGACTACGAAACTGACCCGAGAACGCAAATAAAAGGCCTTTTTCTTTATCTTTATATCTAGAAAATCATTAACATTTTTAACTGCTTTTTTAAAATCGCCACCCACTCGAAGCTTGTCATAGGTTTCCTCAGTGGTTGCATCCAAGGAAAAATTTATTTTTGTGATACCACTATCAATCAAGCGTTCTGATATTTCCGGGGTCAACAAATTGGCATTGGTGTGAAGCCAAATGTCAATAATTCCGGCGTCCTTCGCTTCCTCGACCATTTGGAAAAATTTAGGATTCATCAAGGATTCCCCTTCATGATCCATTAAAACAGCTTTCAATCCTTTTTCCCGAGATTCGTCTAGGATTTTTTTCCAAAGACCAGGTGTCATATGCCCAATATCACGTTCTCCAGAATTAGTTTCTCGGGCACAAAAAGGACATTGCAAATTACAGTAATAAGAAGCCTCTATTTCAATGGATATGGGGAACGTACCCGTATAGCTTTGTCTTTTAGCCTGTTCGAATTTTTCTCGGTAATCGAGATACTCTTTTGAGGGGTTATTACTCCAAGAAGGATCAATCTCATACTCTGAAATATTATCCCAAAACCCTTCCCGATAGGTTGTTTTAGATGGACTGGTCATAATAATAGCATCCTTTTCTACTCAGTTGAATCATTAGGTATTATTGGGAGTTCGTTTGGAAAAATTATGCATGTGCTTTCCAATGGTCGCCCATGACAAAGAATCCAGAAGAGGGATCACTTGTCTTAGTGAAAAGTTACGGAAAATCAAATCCCACCTTAAATGATCCAGACTAAAAATAGACATTAGAAAACGGATTGGGTGTTTTTTATAAAAATCCCTGGAAAGTTCCTTATTAAACTTTTGTACAGTAGAGATGAATACCTCAGATGACATGGTTGTCATGTTAATGGATTTGGAATACTTTTCCATTTTAGCGAGGGCCTCGACAACATATGTCTTTGGATTTTCAATTAGATTCATTTCAACCGCAGTATTAAACAATTCCGTCCCCGGTAATGGTACCACAAACTCAATGGTTGGAACATTGGCCCAGTTAATATGATTCAGTGAGATTAAAAAATCCCGAGTTTCCTTTAAGGTTTCTACGGTTTCTGCAGGTGTTCCAGCCAGCAAATTTAAACTAATGCG
>JAPYPM010000316.1 GCA_029937635.1 Nitrospinaceae bacterium | reverse complement strand
CTATACGCAAACGCTCCAAAATTGGTAATTGAAAATAAAATACGTTGTCCGCTCCAGGATCAAACAACAAGCCTACTTGATGACCTTCTCGCTTAAGAATCCCAGCTAAGGCCTCAATGCCTAGTTGCTCTGATCCACGGTAATAAAATAATATTTTCATGGTTAAGTTATCTCTAATTGTCGCACCAACCTGTTACTTTGGCTATCCCGCGCCTCAAAAGCAACATTATTTTCCAATAATTAACTCAAAAAAAATCCCTCAACCAGAAATATTACTCATTTACCACTACTCAAACATGGAGGTTCAAACAAAGCGCCCCAACCGTCAAATAGTTCCTTCATGTTTAAAGCGTTTAATCAGGCCAGCGGTATCTTCCATACACTGATCAATATCAATATATTTGAAAGCACCTGTTCGCCCAATAAGAGTAAGGTTATGAGTTTGTTTAAGGTGGTCCCATACCTCGGCAAGACTTTCTCTGTAGCCTAGACAATAAAAAGGGTAAGCATTTGTGAATCTAACCGAAAAAAAATTTTAACTTCATCCCTATTTATAATTTGATCTGATTCTAAACGGACAATACTCTTCTCAAACAGTTCATCGTCACTATTTTCCCAAGTATTATCATCAAAATGACAAGTGATTTCCAGAGCTAAAACGGTTTCCCCCTCAGGACTTAACTTATGATGAAAGCGATTAATATTGCTAATTCGATTGTACGGCCTATTGACTAGATAATTCTGTTTCTGCAATTCCCTTTATGCCACTGACTCAAAACAAAAAACGATAACGTTAATTAAGAACCTACTACACCGATCGCTCTTTCTTAAAAATTCATCCACTATAGTAAGAATTTTAAAAAAATCTAGCGTTGTACACCATCATATCAATCTTCATCTAACATGATTGCCTGAACTGGGCAGGATTCGGCAGCATCCTTAATTTTTTTTTGCAACGATCGATAGTCCACTCCTTCAATCACTTTCGCACCTTCACCGACCTTAAGCTTGAAAACTTCTGGACAATTAACCTCCGACATCCCACATGAAACGCATGCTTTGTCAATCCAAACACGCTTTATAGCCATTTTACAACTCCACTCAATCAATTATTAATTAGATAAACAGCCTATTTTTCTTATCCAAATTCATTTGATTTGAAATAGAGATTAAACCATCTATTCCTTTTGGATTAAAAATCGCTCAGGAAAAAAAAATTAAGGGGAAAAGAGATGCTTAAAAAGTGGGGAGATATTGGCAGGAAAAACCGAAAACCCTCTATCATCGATTGCTCCAAGAGGGGGGGGGCATTCCTTGCTGTATAGGACAACTCCAACTTTAATCTGAAGCTTAACTAAGCACCCTAAAGCAATTCCCCTAATTTCTGATTGGCGGAATTTTTTCCTTGATCCAGTTTTTCGACTAGTAAAAATTGATTCAACGAATCCCCCAATCTTTTATCTATATTCGAACGACCCATCTTCAGTACATCAATTACAGTAGAGATGGTCTCTTTGATACTAAGGGTATATGGGTACAATCTTGATCCAGCGTATCCCTTAAACGCAACGTTAACCAATGAATAAACAGATTGTAGTGGAAGGTGTATTAATATCTTTACTAAAAAGAGAGGTAGTCTAAAGTTAACACATATCGCAATTATCTTATTAAGCCTCATCCGTTCCTTCATGTTTGTGATATTTAAGAGCGTATCACCTGTTAAGTAAGATATTTTATCTTGTTCGCTAGCCTTGTAACTTTCAACGGTTAGCTCCTTTTCTTTTATAGCAGTTTCATAAATGTCTGTGCCAAACATGGGCTGAAGCAGGCCTGCATTTACATAATCCACTTTACATTTTTTATTCATGGTAAAAGTTTCTAAATCATCGTCAAGACTGCTACCTGGGTTACCAAGAATATTTTCTGCTAAAATTTTGATACCATTTGATTTTAAAATTTTGACACCCTCAATAATCGTCTCATCCTTCATATGCCGTTTTAATATCTCATTCCTCACACGTGTATTGCCTGACTCAATCCCCACTTCCACCGTGACACAGCCGGCCTTTTTTAAATTTCTTGCTACATTTTCGGTCATAGCATTTAAGTGAGAGGTGCATACAAATGGTAGTTTCACCCGCTTACTATATTGCTCAGAAAAATCCTCAATCCAGTCAGCCCCCAAATTAAAACTATCATCCCTGAAATATACAAGCTCTAAAGGATAGTTTTTAGAAACATTAAGGATCTCTTCAATAACATTATCAACGCTTCTTCTCCTCAAAATTTTTCCCTTTCCCTTCATCATTTCATTAAACTTATGATTATGACAATAAGTGCATGGGTAAGGGCAACCTCTCATACTCATAAAACTTTTCACCTTACCGGCTGCTGCTTTGGGGTAGTAATCATAAATAACACTCCGGTCTGGAAAGGGAAGATCATCTAAATCGGGAATATGATTACTTACCTCATTTCTGTAAATTTCACCATCCCTGCGAATATGAAAGTTGGGAGTGAGGTGATAGTCACCATCCGACTCTAAACTATTTACAAAATCTACAAAAGTGAGGTCTACTTCACCGGATGCCATAGCATCAATACCTAGGTTCTCTGTAATAAAGTCTGGGTTAAAAGTACAGTGAGGTCCCCCGAAAACAGAATAGATATTTTTATGCCTGTTTTTAATAACCCTGTTAAAATCAATGTAGAAAGAATGGTCTCCTGTAGCAATACTATAAGCAATAACATCTGCTGGAAACTCTTCCAACATTTTCCCTGTCTCACGTACCTCAGGAGAGCAAATTCTAACTTCATGATTTGCCTGCTTTAGGGTTGCAGACAAACACATTATCCCCAAAGGGTCTTTGTCTTTGATATGCTGGTTAGGAATGTGACTGGCAAA
>JAPYPM010000315.1 GCA_029937635.1 Nitrospinaceae bacterium | reverse complement strand
CTATTTGTCACACTTGCAAAAAGAACGGATTCTACACTACATTGTAAATAATCTGTAATGACACTTATAGCTTTTCTAATAAAATATTCAAATTTTCAATAAAAATAATAACTCAATAAAATATGCACGAAAATCTTGATAGGATGGAAGAGATTAAGGTACCTTCGGACCGGTCTTTCGGAATAGTCTTTACCCTTGTATTTTTAATTGTGGGAATATGGATGGTTTTGGGAGGCCAATCCGAAGGATGGTTTTTTTTAGCGGGTTCTGTCCTTTTTTTGATTCTTGCCTTGGCGCGTCCCTCTATTCTAGCTCCCCTTAATAGGATGTGGATGAAATTTGGGCTCCTCCTTAGTCGATTGGTCAATCCCCTTATATTAGGGGTTGTTTTTTTTCTGGTTATCACCCCAATTGCGATTACGCGGAGATTGTTGAACAAGGATTCGCTTCATCTCAAATCTACACCCAACCTTAAAAGCTACTGGATAACTCGTAAGCCCCTTGGCCCAAAACCTGGCTCGATGACCAGGCAATTTTAACTTAATTAGGAACCAACATGTCATTTCTAAAAGAATTTTGGGAGTTCCTTCGCGAACGCAAGAAGTTTTGGTTATTGCCCATTATTTTAATCCTTTTGTTGATGGGCGGATTAATTGTATTAACTCAGGGCTCTGCAGTTGCCCCTTTCGTCTACACCTTATTTTGAAACGAAAGCCCGTACGCATTCTTGGCCTCTCAGCATATTATCATGACAGCGCGGCAGCTCTCATTCAAGATGGTGCCATTCTCGCCGCCGCCCAGGAAGAGCGGTTCACCCGGAAAAAACATGATGCCTGCTTTCCCGTCAATGCGATTGGGTTTTGCTTAAAAGATGCCGCGATCTCTCCTAAAGAGATCGACTACGTAGTTTTCTATGATAAGCCATTTTTAAAATTCGAGCGTTTACTGGAAACCTACGTTGCATTTGCGCCGAAAGGGTTTAACTCCTTCAGAAAGGCCATTCCTATTTGGCTAAAGGAGAAACTGTTTCAAAAAAAACTACTATGCGAAGAACTACGTAAAGCCGGATTTGAGGATGATCTCTCAAACAGGCTTTTGTTTTCCGAACATCACCTGAGCCATGCGGCGAGTGCATTTTTCCCTTCCTCCTTTACCAGCGCGGCCATACTTACTATGGATGGAGTCGGCGAATGGGCGACAAGCTCGTTCGCCTTGGGGAAGCAGAACAAGATAGAGATCCACAAAGAAATTCATTTTCCACATTCTCTCGGTCTCTTGTATTCAGCTTTTACTTTTTACACAGGATTCAAAGTCAACTCGGGCGAATACAAGCTTATGGGATTGGCCCCATATGGCGAACCAAAATACGTAAGGAAGATACTGGACAATTTAATCGACCTTAAAGCCGATGGCTCGTTCCGGCTTGATCTTTCTTATTTCAATTATTGTACTGGACTCACTATGACAAGTAACCGGTTTCACGATTTATTCGGAGCTCCCCCGCGATCTGCGGAAGCCCTATTAACTCGGAAACATATGGATATTGCTGCCTCCATTCAACAAGTGGCGGAAGACGTGGTTTTACGTCTAGCTCGTTCGATTGTTAAAGAAACCGGGGAAAAAAATCTTTGCCTTGCAGGTGGAGTAGCACTAAACTGCGTCGCCAATGGGAAAATACTACGTGAAGGGATTCAGGATCACCTCTGGATTCAACCTGCAGCTGGCGATGCAGGTGGAGCTCTTGGGGCAGCCCTAGCAGCCTATCACCTGCACCTGAAACAGCCGAGACAACTCTCTGGCTCAGACGATTCCATGAAGGGGGGTTTTCTAGGTCCGATTTTTTCAGATGAGGAAATCATCAATAGTCTGGAGGGCATTGGTGCTCGGTTTGAAATTCTTGAAGAGGAAGATCTTATTAGTACCTGTGCCGAAATTCTTGAAGAGGGGAAAGCTATCGGCTGGTTTCAGGGAAGGATGGAGTTTGGTCCTCGGGCGCTAGGCGGTCGTTCTATTCTCGGCGATCCTAGATCGCCACAAATGCAGTCAGTTCTTAATTTAAAAGTTAAGTTTCGTGAATCATTCAGGCCCTTCGCCCCGTCGATCCTAAGAGAAGACGTTTCCGAGTGGTTTGATATGGATGGCGATAGCCCTTATATGCTGCTAGTAGCAGATGTCGTAAAGAAACGAAAGCGGGTCATGACAGACGAGCAACAACGGCTGTTTGGGATAGAAAAATTAAACGTTCCACGTTCTGATATTCCTGCAGTCACGCATGTCGATTATTCCGCTCGCATCCAGACCGTGCATCGGGAGACCAACCCCAGTTATCACAAGTTGCTTTCGGCATTCAAATTGCGAACCGGGTGCCCGGTACTGGTAAACACCAGTTTCAACGTTCGAGGAGAGCCTATCGTCTGTACTCCGGAAGATGCCTTCAGGTGTTTTATGGGAACTGGGATTGAGGTGCTTGCCATAGGAAACTGCTTGTTGAGAAAAAAAGCGCAGCAATCCAGCCTGAAAGAAGACTATGCCAAAATGTTTGACCTGGATTGATCGCCGCCCCTTTTCAGACCTTCCAAATACTTTCTATTCTAGATACAATCAGGTCTTGACCGGAAGGGATTAGAGTTTAGACGCAGTATTTTAAAGCGGGAAGCCGTGGAAGAATAGCTAGATAGAGTCTTTTAATTAGAAACCCAGAGATAGGCTTTTAAACGGATAAATGCTTACAAGTCTTGATAAAATTTATGAAATATTTTTTTACAATTAGACATCGTCCATACATTATGGCTTATCATTTTCTTAGCACTTACCCTTTCGCTCCTATCAGCAAATTTTATAAACAATGACTTTCAAATACTAAAAACTAACTTTCGACCTGGGTAAGTCGGGTAAAGCAAAGAAAAG
>JAPYPM010000314.1 GCA_029937635.1 Nitrospinaceae bacterium | reverse complement strand
TCACCAACAATTGATTCCCACATAGTCACTTTCTCAAAGTTTTCAGAAAAAGTACGCGCAACAGATTTAAAGTTCATAGGACTCATGTTGGTATGAACCCAGATGCAAGCCACACCCCCTGGGTTGAGCCTTTTTTTCATCAATTTAAAAAAACTATTGGTAAATAATGCGCCGACACCTGATATCCAAGGATTTGATGGCTCCGAGATAATGACATCATATTTTTGATTTGCTAAAGCTACATGGTTTCTTCCATCAGCAAGAATTATTTTTAGTCTGTCATCATTCAAAGCATTATGATTAAAAGAATCAAAGTATCGAGACCCCTCAATAACTGCTGAAGAGATTTCAACAAGGTCCACAGATTTTATAGGAAACTGCTCTACCGCACCTAAGGTGATTCCACTCCCTTGACCGATAACCAGTACAGACTCAGGGTTCTCATGTAAAAACATTGGTAAATAACCTGAAAGTAATTGTGTTCGCATGTCCATAGCCAAAGATGCGTCAGTCTTACCATTTACACGTAAAAAAATATTTCCCGACACCGAAAGTTCAGTGGTGACAGTTGTATGCGTCCCCTCTTTAAAATATAAAATTTTGTTTGTCTTTTTTTCAGCCTCTTTTAAATCACCAATACGATAAGGCATATACGAACCGCTAGAGATAACTGATTTATCCCAAGGTTCCATAGAACTCCCGTAAAACAAACAGAGAACTAAAACTGCTGGTAATACGTAAATTTTAATATTCAAGCTAAGGTCTATAGAAAAAATCAGTAAAGCTGTCCCTACAAGTAAGTTCAACACCACAGCAACAAGAATGGTATTTTGTACACCGATCCATGGAATGAGCACAAACCCAGCTAAAAATGAGCCAATGATAGTACCAGCGGTATTAGAAGCATAAACTTTTCCAATAGAGTGGCCTAACATATCCATTTTTGTAACTACAAGCCGAATAACTACAGGAAATTGTCCACCCATAAAAAATGTAGGGATAAACAAAAAACAAAACACCATAAGAAAAACAGACCATTGTATGGTTATGAATTCCATACTCCAATTTTGGTAAACCCAACGATTAATGAAAGGAATATTCTCAAACAGGGGAATCATAATCAGAGCTGACACACCGATTCCGAACTGAAGAAGACCGAAAACTAATAAAGGATTCTTTAATTTATTAATCCAGCGGGAAAATACCACTGTTCCCAAAGCAAGCCCTAGTATGAATGTAGCCAAAATAATACTGAATGCGTAGATGGATGAGCCTAAAAGAAGTGATAATATTCGATTCCATGCAACCTGATAAGTCAGAGCACACCAACCAGAAAAACTAAACGCTAATAAAATAAAAATCGATTTTATACTCAATGAAGACGGCTTTAATGGAGATAATTTTATTGACTCTTTCGATTGACCTAGTTCTTGATTCGGAGCTGTTTGCATATCTGAACGAAAGAAGATGTAGATTGTGGCTGCAATCATAATATTTAAAGCAGCTGCAAACCAGATAGTGGTAAGAACTCCCCACATCCGCATAAATATAAATGCGCTAGACAATGCACCAAAAAAGGCCCCAAAAGTATTGAGTGAGTATAAAGTTCCCACATCTCGACCCACAAAAGAACTATTTCGAGAAACATACTTACTTAAGATAGGAAGGGTAGCTCCCATCAAGGAAGTGGGGATGAGAAGAATAGCTCCACAAATGAAAAACCTATACAAACTTGCCTTGGAGTAAGATTCAGTTTGTGTTTGATAAACCCATTCAAATAAAGGGGAAGCACTTTCAATAATAGAAGGAATCAATAAGCAGTAAACACCGATAACTCCCTCTAGCACTGCATAAAAAAGAAGGGGATTCTTTTTGTTATCAATCCAGCGCCCTCCTAGATAACTACCAAGAGCTAAACCTGCCATAAAAATGGTCAAAACAGTCGCTATAGAATAGTGCGTATTCCCCATAACACGGGTCAAAAGCCTAGTCCAAACAACTTCGTAGATAAGGCCTGTAGCACCTGAAACGAAAAAGAAAATTAATATCCAAAACCTGGAATGGAGATTCAAAAGGGTCTACCTATTCAAGAAAACTTTTTATCAAGGGAGGGAACTCAAGATCGTTCAAAAAAAACTACAAAAGTTGTTATAATTCTCATCATTCTATTAAGTCTGCTTTTGATAAGCCGCATCGAAAACCTAAAACAGCATCTTTTCTTCCTTCAGTTGCTGCAAAACGTTTTGAGGTGCGTAAATCTGGCGACCGTGAATCCCAAGACCCACCTCGGAAGACTCTATTTTTTCCTTTTTCAGGACCTATGGGATTCATCATTGGGGCAGATTGATAATAAAATTGATCGTAAATATCTAACACCCATTCAGAAACATTACCAGACATGTCATAAACGCCGTAAACACTCCTACCCATGGGAAAACTTCCCACAGGCGCTATAAACTCGAAACCATCTGCTTTACCTGCCAAATTCGCTCTTTTTTCGAGAATCTTATTTGCCCAAGGAAATTTTAGGCCGTGGGTTCCTCGAGCGGCTTTTTCCCATTCAGCTTCGGTCAGAAGTCTTTTACCTGCCCATTTACAATAATTGACAGAGTCGTACCAGGAAACACCTACCACCGCAAAAGTGGGTTCCTCAAGCATTTTTGCGTTACCCTGCAAGAAAGGGAAAGAAGGCTTAACATAATCTACAATTCTACGATAGTCATTATAAGCTTTAACCGTAACTTCATATTTATCGACATAGAAGGCATCCAAATAAATTTCCTGCTCAGGTTTTTCATCAAAACCACCTTCATCCGATCCCCTGGTAAAAACTCCCTCGGGAATCAAAATCATCTCTCGCTCATCAACCCCAACAATTGATTCGTAAACACTAAAATCTCTATTATCA
>JAPYPM010000313.1 GCA_029937635.1 Nitrospinaceae bacterium | reverse complement strand
ACAGCGGGGGGTGCAATTACTGATAGTGGTACGGTAACGGTTGGCGGTAACCTTGCTGCAACGACCGATGCCGCTAACAGTACGATCAATCTTGGTACTCTAGCTGTTGACGGGAGCATTGCTCTTAACACACATGGCAGCGGCGCTGCTACCGTAGTGAATGACGCGGGTCTAGATTTTGCGGCATCGACGGTTGGTGGGGCATTGAGCGCAACGGCGACGTCACAAGGCATTACCGATAGCGGTGTTTTGGCAATAACAGGAACATCAACCCTAACGGTAGATGATGGGCAGAGTATTACCTTGGATCAATCGAGCACCTTCGGCACGGTCGCATTTATTGCTTCATCAGGGACCATTGCATCAGTAGAAATCAAGGATAGCAACGCATTCGATCTTGCCGCTCTAACAGTTACAGGTGCTCTCACAGTTACAGCAGGCGGTGCAGTTACTGATACGGGTGCATTAGCGATTGCGGGAGTAACAACAATTTCCGCAAGTAGTCAAAACGTAACATTAGACACAGAAACAAACAATTTCGCTGGTGAGGTAAGAATTACAGGCGCCGCTGTCACTGTAGTTGATGAGGATGCGATTGTTCTGGGTGCGTCTACGGTTTCTGGAACTTATCGCATCACAGCCGCGGGTGCAATTACTGATACGGGTGCATTAGCGATTACGGGAGTAACAACCCTGGAAGCGGGTAGTGGTAATGACATAACTCTGGATCACACCTCTAATAACTTTCAAGCGGCAGTACAAATCACCTCGGGTAACAATGTCACGCTGGTGGATGCAGGTGCGATTGATCTTGGCGCGTCTACGGTTTCTGGAACTTATGCTGTAACGGCGACATCGGGTGGAGGTATTACAGACAGTGGTGTGTTAGCCATCACCAATGGAGCGACATTCACAGTAGCAGGTGGGCAGAGTATTCTCCTGGATCAATCCAGTACTTTCTCAAGTACGGTCACATTTACTCCTTCATCAGGAACCATCGCAGCAGTAACGATCAATGATAGTAATGCATTCGATATTAAAGCATTAACACTGACGGGAGCACTTTCAGTTACAGCAGGGGGTGCAATTACTGAGACTGGTGATTTATCAATAGGAGGAATAACCACCCTGGAAGCGGGTAGTGGCAACAATATAACCCTGGATCGAACAGGTAATAACTTTCAAGCGGCAGTACAAATCACCTCGGGTGACAATGTCACGCTGGTCGATGCAGGTGCGATTGACCTTGGCGCCTCTACGGTTTCTGGAACTTATGCTGTAACGGCGACATCGGGTGGTGATATCACTGACAGTGGTGTGTTAGCCATCACCAATGGAGCGACCTTCACAGCAGCAGGTGGACAGAGTATTCTCCTGGATCAATCCAGTACTTTCTCAAGCACGGTCACATTTACTCCTTTATCAGGAACCATTACCAATGTGACGATCAATGATAGTAATGCATTCGATCTAAAAGCATTAACAACGACAGGTGATCTTACAGTTACAGCGGGGGGTGCGGTTACGGATAGTGGCACACTGGTGATACCTGGTACCGCTACCATCTCCGCAAGTGGACAGGCAGTTACCCTAGATGATTCATCCAATGATTTTGGGACTGCAGCGATAACGGGAGCTAATGTTGCGGTAACGGATACAAACGCAATCATACTTGGCGCATCGACAGTCACCGGAACCTATGATGTAACAGCCGGCGGAGCAATAACCGATAGCGGTACGCAAGAGATAACAGGAGTAACAACCCTTGAAGCGGGCAGCGGTAATGACATCACACTTGATACATCAACGAATAACTTTGCTGCCGCGGTAATAATCACTTCCGGTAATAACGTTGCAATAACCGATGAGGATGCGATTGTTCTGGGTGCGTCTACGGTCTCTGGAACTTATGGCATCACAGCCGCGGGTGCAGTTACTGATACGGGTGCATTAGCGATTACGGGAGTCACAACAATTGCAGCGGGCAGTGGTAATAACATAACCCTGGATCACACCTCTAATAACTTTCAAGCGGCAGTTCAAATCACCTCGGGTTACAATGTCACGCTGGTCGATGCAGGTGCGATTGATCTGGGTGCGGCAACAATAAATCGGACCTATAATGTTACCGCTGGCGGAGCAATTACTGATAGCGGTGCACTGGTTATCAGAAGAAATGCGACATTTGAAGCGGGTAGTGGCAATAACATAACTCTGGATCACACCTCTAATAACTTTCAAGCACAAGTAATAATCACCTCGGGTAATAATGTCACGTTGGTCGATACAAACGCACTCATACTTGGCGCTTCGACCGTATCGGGAACCTATAATGTTACCGCCGGCGGAGCAATTACTGACAGTGGTGTGTTAACCATCACCAATGGAGCGACCTTCACAACAGCAGGTGGCTCTGGTATTTACCTGGATCAATCCAGTACATTCTCGAGTACGGTCACATTTGCCGCTTCATCAGGGAACCTGAAATATGTGACGATTACAGATACCACGGCGCTCGATCTTGCTGCCTTGACGTTAGTGAAGGTTGCCGGTGACGGTGGTCATCTTGGGGTTACAGCGGGGGGTGCAGTTACGGACAGTGGCACACTGGTGATACCTGGTTTAGCCACCATCTCCGCAAGTAGTCAAGACGTAACATTAGACACAGAAACAAACAATTTCGCTGGTGAGGTAAGAATTACAGGCGCCGCTGTCACTGTAGTTGATGAGGATGCGATTGTTCTGGGTGCGTCTACGGTTTCTGGAACTTATCGCATCACAGCCGCGGGTGCAATTACTGATACGGGTGCATTAGCGATTACGGGAGTAACAACCCTGGAAGCGGGTAGTGGTAATGACATCACACTTGATACATCGACTAATAACTTTGCTGCCGCGGTAGTAATCACTTC
>JAPYPM010000312.1 GCA_029937635.1 Nitrospinaceae bacterium | reverse complement strand
AATCCGTTCTTAGAATTAAACGCAAGTTCAAACCTCCCCATTTACTATAAAGCAGTACTCCAGTTTCCAAGGGTGGATTACGCCGAATCGGGGACTTCAAATGGTTTCCATGTAAATAAGTCGATTAGAAATATTGATGGTTCACAGGATATTAGAGTCGGTGATCTCGTTAAAGTTACAATCGATATAGAAAAAGATAAGACAGGCCACAGTCGACGCTATCGTTACATCGTTATAGATGACCCCCTTCCAGCAGGACTCGTTGCGATCAATAGCAGTATCAAGACAGAAGAGGTTGTCCCTGAGAATGACGAAGATTCTTACACGGAAGACGGTGCTCGTGTATTGGTTCCGAGTTTTCAGGAAATCAGGGATGACCGCGTCCTGATCTTCAGGGACTCAAACATCTGGGATGGAAAATATCAGTACTCCTACTATGCAAGAGCTACCACAGAAGGTCAGTTTGTCCTCCCGTCAACCAAGGCGCAGTTGATGTACTCGCCTCAGGTCATGGGCCTCACGCCAAAAAGCATCGTTAACATCAAAGCCTCTCAGATTCGATGAAGCTCCGACTCAAGGCAAAAATAGTTAGTGCTCTTTTATTTGCAGTCGCAATAATCGCAGGATTATATCTTGAAAAAATAAGCCGGGTCGATATCAATAGGTTCTACTCTCCTGACAACAGAATCGTATCTGATCGATCTGAAAAGCCCTTACGATGGTTTCCTGATATCAAAGGTGAAAGGCATATCTGGATTTCCTTAGACAAAATATCAGACACAACAATAAAGGCTTTTATTGCCGCTGAGGACCAGAGATTCTTTTCTCACATAGGAATTGATCCTTTTGCGATGGTACGAGCTCTTAAAGAAAACATGGTTCAGGGAAAAATCGTATCTGGTGCATCGACCTTAACTCAACAGATGATCAGGATTACCTATCCCAGAAATCGCACGTACTCAAAGAAATTTATTGAAGTGCTAAGAAGTTTCAGAGCCGAAGGGCATCTATCTAAAGAAGAGATTCTTGAGGTTTATCTCAACAGGGTGCCTATGGGTAACAACCTGACGGGGGTTGAAGCAGCATCCAGAATCTACTTTACAAAACCATCCAGCAGCTTGAGCTTGCACGAAACCGCTTTACTAGCAGCACTTCCAAAAGCACCAGGAACATTGAATCCGTATGGACATAATAAAGAGAAACTTAAAGTCAGGAGGAACTGGGTTCTAAAGAGAATGTATGCACTTGGGTTTATCAGTCTCGACGAGAAACTAAGGGCGGAGAAAAAACCTATTCTTGTTAGTGAAAAAGTATTTCCATTTGATGCGCCTCACTTCGTTGAGATGTTAGATCAAAATAAAGTATCAGGGAATACGCCGACAACGATTAATTTAATTTTGCAGAAAAGAGTTGAACAGATTCTTAATTCTCATCGTAAACGATTAAAGAAACAAAAAGCCATGCAGGGGTCTGTTGTTGTAATTGAAAACAAGACATCAAACGTTCTAGCTCTTGTCGGGTCAATGGAACATTCCAAGACAAATCTTGGCTTTAACAATGGTGCAATCTCAAAACGGTCTGCAGGGTCGACCTTGAAACCTTTTCTTTATGCGAAGGCTCTCGATGAAGGCCATAGTCCATCGGATACCCTCGAAGACCTTAAGCGCAGTTATATTTCCCCGCAGGGGGTTTACCGGCCTGTAAATTTCAATCGTGCTTCGTATGGTCCTGTATCAATGCGGGAAGCTCTGGGAAACTCGTTAAACCAGTCTGCGATATTTTTAATTAACCAGATTGGGTACGAAAACTTTTTTAAAACCGTATCATTACTCGGTCTTAATAATTATAAAGAGCATGACGCCGATTATTATGGACTGGGTCTTGTTATAGGAAACCTTGAAGTCAAGCTCATCCAGCTTGCAGCAGCCTATGCAACCTTGGCACGGGGCGGTGAGTTTATGTCTCCCCGTTTTTTAAAAAGTGAACCCAAACATTTTCCAAGCAGGATATTTTCCCCCGAGGCGAGCTATATCATCACCGACATCCTCTCGGATCCTTCTGCCCGTGTTCTTACTTTCGGTGATTTCTTCAACCAGAAATTACCTTTTAAAGTGGCTCTCAAGACGGGAACGAGTACTCATTATAGGGACAGTTGGATTATAGGTTACACCCACGAATATACCATCGCAATCTGGATAGGTAATTTCGATGGCAGTTCCACGAATGGTTTGACAGGTGCTAAAGGAGGAGGACCTATTTTTATAGATATCCTTAATGAGTTATATCCCGATAGCTTTGCTTCCAGGTTTAAAAAACCTGAGAGCGTGCTAAGTAAAACGGTTTGCTCGTACTCGGGATCGGTGCCAAATCCAAGTTGTCCACAGACAAAAAAAGAATTGTTTATTAGTGGGTTTGAGCCACAAGAAAAATGTCAGTATCACTCTAATGATAAAAAATTTCACAGTTTGCCTTCGCAATATACAGATTGGGTTTACAAAAGATTTAAAAATGGTGGAGAGGGGAAATATCGCTTAGCTGGATTTTCAAACAATTTAGAAAATATTTTCAATGGCAGCAACCCGTTAGATGACTCTTCTAAATCTGGCAAAGCAGGAATAAAAATAACAAGTCCCCTGACGGGAGAAGTGTATTTGCTTGATCCCGGTAAAACTTCTTATGAAATTCGGTTATCAGCAATAGGAAACGCCCCAACACAGATAGTGTCCTGGTATGTTAATGGTTTAGAAATCGCAAGCACTAGTCTCCCGCACCATACGACTGTTACTCTTATGAAAGGAACTCACGAAATCACAGCAATCGGACCGAACAATCAGGGACACTCCATTTTAATCTCCATAGAATAGATCATATTGTTCGAGCAGAAAAATTCTCGAACAGGTATTAAGTAAATCC
>JAPYPM010000311.1 GCA_029937635.1 Nitrospinaceae bacterium | reverse complement strand
AAGACTGCCACGGCTAAAATTCGATTCATTTGTTTGCCTCCAAATGGTATAATTCCTCTAATTAAGTTATTGCGTATTTGCAACTATACACAATTTTATTGCCAAATGGCAACAAATAAAAGCCGTGAGTAGTTTTCCCGAAAAGCTAAGACAAGCAATGCACGAGAAACGCTGTAAACCAGCGGATATAGCCAAAGGTACAGGCATCAGCCCTTCTGTGCTTTCTAGATACCTCTCAGGTCGTAATAAACCCAGTTCTGATAACATTATTGCCATTTCACACTATCTAAATGTTTCCCCTGAATGGCTTCTAAGCTCCTCAGAAGCTCCAGAACCGATTAAGAAGAGTCAGGTTATATCATCAGTCACGGAACCCCTTTTAAAGACAATTGAGGTACAAGATAAGCTGATTAAGAATTTAGAGAAACAATTAGCCAATTCAGAGAAGGAACAAGATCATACTAAAACTCCTAGAGGTTACTTCGTTCCCAAGGACACCCTTAAAAAATTATTTGATCTGATAGAACAATCTGGTTGTTACGGGGCTTTTGTATTAGGGAGTGATCCGTATGATGACGAAACAAGAGAATACATTTTCAGTGAAATGGAAAGATTGGATAAAGAGCTAAAGACAATACAATCTTTATATTTTTCAGATGCAGAGATTCAGGATATTCAGAATGCAAGTATGGAGCGTGTAAAACTTCGTCCACCTAAAAGTCCGAAGAGTGGAAGACCACGCAAGAAGTGATATAATATACAAATAATGTAGAGGAATTGGCTCTTACTTGGCTCCTGATTTTAGGGATAAAAAAACAGTTAACTTATGTTTTGACAAACGTTAGAGCTTAACTACATCCTCAACAATTAGGGATGTAAAAACTGTTCCGTTTTAAAATTTAATACCCTCATGAAAACTAGATTTCGCGAATTTAAAGATTACTACAAAATACTCGGTGTCACCGAAAATTCAACTGATACCGATATAAAAAAGTCCTATCGCAAGCTAGCCCTTGAACACCACCCTGACCACAACAAAAACGCCCCAAATAGCGAGGAAAAGTTCAAGCAAATCACCGAATCTTACGGCGTCCTAATCGACCCACTCAAACGTAAAGAATATGATAGATTCCGAGCAGATCATTTGGCAGGACGAACTAACGAATACTCTCAATTTCGATATACACAACAAGATATTTTTGAAGAGATGCGTCGTAAAGGCTTTGGCAAGGATGTATTTGAGGAATTGAATCGTGAGTTCTCAAAGTCCGGCTTTCGATCAGGAAACTCTTTTTTTCAAACCACACTGATGGGTGGTGCTCTAGGAGGAATCGTTCGAGTTCTCGGAATGATTCCTGGTCCGATTGGGCGTGTGGGACAAGGCCTTCGGATAGCGCATATGGTAGGCACATCTCTTTTTGCTTTAAAAAAAATGCATGATGCAAAATCAGCAGGAAACCTTAAAGATCAATCAAATGTTAAAAATCCCGATATTCTCGAATCCGTGAAAGGCATTTTTAACAAAGGTGAAAACAGCCAAAATTCTCTTGACTACAATCTTACTATGACTGTACCTCCAAAAGAGGCACTCGCAGGAACTAACAAAAAAATTTCATATGAAATAGACGGAACGCCTGAGCAGTTAATGATTCGTATCCCAGAAAAATTTTCCCATGGTGGAAAATTAAGAATCAAAGGTAAGGGACACTCTAAAAATAAAAAAAGAGGTGATCTGATACTTCAAGTTAAAGTAAGTCACTAAAGCCTCGATACATTTCTTCACTAAATATCAACCAAGAATCGTCTCAATAAAATTTTTTTCACATGAACAAAGAAAAAATTATCAACTATTGGCGAATTTTTTTTTCGGATCTTTTAATTGGGACTTTCAAAAAACTTATTCTATTCGGATTCATTGGTTTTATCTTTGGCCTAATCGGTCTTTTCTTAATGAATCATTTTTTTATAGATGGATTGGAATGGAGCACATGGATTGTATCAGTAGTCCTTATTTTATCATTCGGATGGTATACAGGGTTTGGTATTATTTTTGGGCTGATTGCCTCTATAATTCAAACTACCAGTAAAAAAATTACAGAAGCACTAGCCGGCATTCATGAACTGTTTGATCTGTTGACTCATGGGGTAGTTGAAAAAATTCCTCGATTTAACAAAAGTATTCCTCGTAATAAACTTGAAGATACGTTCGATGGTATCGGAAAAAATTTTCTCGAACAGTTGCGGCTTAAACAAGGGATCACGGCTTTTATATCACGTATCTTGTTTGGAACTATCCTTAAGGTAATTAAATTCTTCTTTCTAGATAATGTTGTAGAAGAACTATCGAAAAAAGAGGGTGACATTACATCCTCTGATATCGAACATGCGGTACGACGGGTTGGTGTAGAAATGGTAATAGAACCAATTTTGGAAAAATTTCTTTACCTTCAAATTCTCAATATTATCCTCTTCTCAATATGCTTTGGAGTTCCTATTGGAATTCTACTTATTTTTTAAAAATACTAAATAAGTTCTAGGTTAAAGCAATTACAAAGAGAAGAGTATCAAAAAACATATTAGCCATTTTTTAGAATTTTACGGTTAATTTAAAATTTAACATTTCAAAAAAGTCTTTACTGTTCTAATCAACCCTATAATTAAAACATATTTAAATATATTAAATCAGTTTTTTTATTTGTTCTAAGATTTGTCTACTATTTCCTAACCAATCAAAACGCTTCTTTGCCATATAAACTATATGGTCGACAGACTCTAGAAGTAGTTTGTTTTCAGGATTTAAAATTGGCTTCTCATTAGTTGTTTTTTGAATACCCAAAATCTCTACAGGAAGATCAAGCTGAGTCGCAGCAATCTTTAAACATCCAAAGCTAAAATTCTGCGCATTCTCTCCCCAAGAA
>JAPYPM010000310.1 GCA_029937635.1 Nitrospinaceae bacterium | reverse complement strand
TTTGTAACAACGCTATGAAGAAAACCTTAAACTCTATCAAGCGTTGTGGTATAAAGCATATAATTACGAGGTATTTCTATCAGTAACATTGACTGACTACGTAATAAAAAGTAATAAATAAATTCGACTCAAAACTAATACCTCTTAATTAAGCAGTCGCGAACGAACTCTCCTTTAAGAGGATAACTCCTAGAAAATAAATATGACTTCAAATTGCCGCGTATGCAAAACTACCGTTCACCCTTTTATGTCTTTTGGAAAAATGCCGATCGCCAATGGCTTTCTTGACTCCACCGACTTTGAAAGAGAATATTTTTATGAACTAAAACCTATGTTTTGTGAGAATTGCCTTACTTTCCAAATTTCAGAACAACCAGACCCTGAAAAAATGTTTCACCATAATTACGCTTTTTTTTCCCGAACATCTAATCGCATGGTAAATCACTTTAAGTCCTATGCTGATTGGGTTACAGAACAATTCCTAGCTAACGTTGACCCCTTTGTAGTTGAAATTGGAAGTAATGACGGCTCTATGTTGGAAAATTTTTCTAGAAAAAAAATTCGTCATTTGGGAATAGAACCCTCCTCGAACGTTGCTGAAGAGGCTCGCAAGCATGGAGTCAACACGCTGTGTTCATTTTTCAATCTAACTACTGCAAAAAAAATAGTCTCTGAACATGGACATGCCGATGCTTTGATCGCCGCCAATGTCATGTGCCACATTCCTGACCTTCATGGTGTGGCACAGGGGGTCGATCACTTACTCAGCCCAATGGGTGTTTTAGTTTTTGAAGAACCCTACTTAGGTGACATGATTAAAAATACCGCATACGATCAGATTTACGATGAACATGTTTATATTTTCTCTGCCCGTAGTGTAATAAATATTTTCAGTAAGCACGGATTTGAGCTTATTGATGTAAAGCCTCAATCGACCCACGGTGGATCGATGCGCTACATTTTAGCAAGAAAGGGTAAAAGGGCTATTTCTCCAAGTATCGAAAAACAATTGCACTATGAAGACAAAAACAATCTTCATATTAAAAGCACTTATGATCTCTTCAAGAAAAAATGTGAACTGTCACGAAAAAACTTGGTTTCAATTCTCCAGCAACAAAAAAAAGATGGGCGGCGAGTCGTTGGTTATGCAGCTACATCAAAAAGCACCACTGTTTTAAATTACTGTGGAATCGGTCCTGATTTAATTAATTTTATTTCCGATACGACCCCGATAAAGCAGGGAAAATATAGCCCCGGTGTTCATATTCCTGTTCTTCCTTATGAGGAGTTAAAAAATGGATACCCTGACACCCTACTCCTATTTGCCTGGAACCATAAAACAGAAATAATGGAGAACGAGGCTTCCTTCATAGAAAAAGGTGGCGAGTGGATCATCTATGTTCCCGATGTCACATTAATTCGCAAATGATTCTTTGTAGCAACCCCAGAGCGCAATACCTTTCCAACAAAGAAGAAATAGATTCTTCAATTCAACAAGTCCTCTCTAAAGGTGAGTTTGTTTTAGGGGAAAATGTTCACTTCTTTGAGGAGGAATTCTGTGAATACATCGGAACAAAACATACGGTAAGCGTTGGAAGTGGCACCGATGCCCTTTGTCTTGCCTTACGTGCGCTGGGATTAGGGCCTGGAGATGAAGTCATAGCGCCATCCCATACTGCCACAGCAACCATTGCAGCTATTGCTGCAGTAGGAGCTACCCCCGTTCTGGTTGACTCAGAACTAAGCTATTACACCATCGATCCTCTAGCAGTATCGCAAGCAATTTCTTCTAAAACTAAGGCTGTCATAGTCGTCCATATATACGGACAACCCGTTGACATGGATGGAATAACAAGCGTTGTTCGTCAAAATAATTTAAAACTTATTGAAGACTGTGCTCAAGCAATAGGATCAACATACCATAACCGTCGAGTGGGAAGCATAGGGGACTTAGGATGTTTCAGTTTTTACCCAACAAAAAACTTAGGCGCATTAGGGGATGGTGGTTCTATTGTAACCTCTAGTTCGTCACTTGCAGGTCAACTTAGAAAACTTCGGCAGTATGGGTGGGATAAAAATCGAGTCAGTCAGATTACCGGATATAATAGCAGGTTAGACGAAATTCAAGCGGCCGTTTTAAGGGTAAAATTAAAGTATCTGGATAGAGACAATGCAAAACGAGCTACATTAGCAAAAACATACGAAAGAGAACTAAACCACTTGCCTTTGGAAACCGTCACTACAAGGCAAAAGTGCTCGCATGTTTACCATTTGTACGTCTTAGGAGTTGAACGCAGAAATGATTTAGTCGCTCACCTAAAATCCAATGATATAGTTGCTGGAATACACTATCCGGTGCCGACTCATCTCATGCCAGCTTATGTACAAAGAACAAGGCCATCGTTATGCCTACCTAATGCAGAGCGGATTGCCAAGAAAGTGATCAGTCTACCCATTTATCCAGAGCTAACTGAATCGGACCAAGATAGAGTTATAAATGCCCTAAAGGATTTCTTTTAAACTATGCGAGATAAAAATTTTGGAGGGCTCTAAATTTTCTTGGAACTAGCGTCTCAAACAATCACATGATAGATGCTTCTTGATTCTTTGAATTTGATTTTTGCTTGTATTCATCAATTTGCTTGTCGAGCAATTTACTGTCGGCATTGATGATAGCCCCGTCAGGAAAAACATCCCCCTCGGCACATACTAAAAAATCATTCATTCGCAAAACATCCATAATCGTGGAAGCGGTTTCTTTAAAACGCCATTTGAATGGATACAACACTGTCCCTGAATATCCTTTAAAAACAATATTTAAAAAAGAATACACTGTCTCAAATGGTAAACGTATTAATGTTTTCACGAGCCATAGGGGCAACCTAAGAAATGTGGCAACAGCCAATATTTTATTCAACCTTTGCC
>JAPYPM010000309.1 GCA_029937635.1 Nitrospinaceae bacterium | reverse complement strand
GTCTATAGCTTATGAGCCTATATGGGCCATAGGAACTGGACAAACAGCTAACCCTGATCAAGTTCAGGACATTCATTATTTTCTTCGTAGTTGGTGTGAAAAAATATATGGAAAAAAAATGGCAAGCGATATTCGTATTTTATATGGCGGTAGTGTCGATTCTCAGTGTAGTTCATCCTTGATGTTGCAACCTGATATTGATGGACTTTTGGTTGGAGGAGCCAGCCTTAAGTCAAAATCTTTTTATGATATAATAAATTCATCGTTTGAAACTGAGGATTAACTAACATGCATACAGCTATTGTTATAATACACTTACTTTGCACTCTTTTTCTTATTCTTGTAATCCTTTTACAATCAGGCAAAGGTGCTGCAATGGGTTCCGGTCTTGGTGCTGGTAGTAGTCAAACTATGTTTGGTAGTTCTGGTGCCGGAAGCTTTTTAACCAAAATGACCACTGCTATAGCAACCTTATTTATGATAACTTCTCTCACTTTAGGAATAATGTCGACCCAAGAAAAATCTCGATCTGTAATGCCTGATCTAGTAACTCCTGCCGCTATAATCCCTTCTGAAGTATTACCCGGAACTGAGGATGAAAAATCAGAATAGCAATATGCCGATGTGGTGGAATTGGTAGACACGTGCGCTTGAGGGGCGTATGGAGCAATCCGTGGGAGTTCGAGTCTCCCCATCGGCACCATGACCTATTTTGATTTTAAAAAATATTTGATATATGCGAACAGCTACCTTGGAAGGGCTTTTTTTAGATCCAAGTTTTATAATTATTTTTTTTGTTATTCTTGGAACAATTGCCAATATCCTTATTGGTGTCAGCATGCTTCCAGAAGATAAGAGAAAAAAAAGATTTAAGACGCATCGTTTTATTTTTTATGTAATCATTTTTTCCTATGGGGGTTTTTTGTTGTTTTCTCATTCTCCTGGCGAGAGTGAACTATTTAAATACATAGTACTGGCATATTTTTTATTTATTATTCCTCTAACCCGCAGAATCAATGTTACATTTCATGCCATACTAGCTTCATTAGGGCTGATTCTATTAGTTGGGGTTGCCTCATTTAATGTTTTATGAAGACCTTTAAAATTCTTTCTGGTTTTTATCTTTAGTGGAAACATTTGATTTAATAGTAATAGGTTCTGGGTCTGCAGGAGTTTCTGCCGCCTTACGTGCGTCGGATAAGGGTGCGCGTGTTTGCATTATAGAGGCAGATAGGATTGGTGGGTCGTGTCTCCATAACGGATTATATCCTCTTAAGCTTGGCCTTGGTTTATTAAATAGAAATAAACAAAATTTTTTTAGCAATGGTGCCGTTGACTCTGAAAAATTATTTAATTCTATAAGAGAGACTATGAGGTTGCTGTCTCATAGCTGGGAACAAAAACTTATTAATTCAGGTGTGACGATAAAAATGGGTGATGGGTTACCGATTTCTTCTTCACTCGTTCAGGTTATATTAAATGACGATACTTATGATATCGGTACCAAAAAAATAATTATAGCAACAGGATCTAAACCTACCTCGTTATCTACAATACCGTTTGAACGAGATGCTATTATTTCACCAGATGATATATTTGAAAACCATTCAATCCCAGAGAGAGTTTTTATTATGGGTAGTGGAGGTAGTGCTTGTGAAATTTCATGCTTTTACCAGATGCTAGGTAGTAAGGTTTTCTTGGGAGATAATGAACCTCGGTTGTTTTCTGGTCAGGACCCTGACATATCAAATGCTATAGAAAAAATTTTAAAAAGTTTAAAAATAAAGCTCTTGCTTGGTAAAAAAATCTCATCCTATTATAAAAATAATGAGTTGTTTGATATAACATTAGCTGAAGGTATTAAGTTTCAGGTAGATAAAATAATTTTAAACTTGAGCCGCCAAGCAAATTCAGAAAACTTAAATTGCGGTACACTGGGGATCAGGGTAGGCGGTGAAAAAGAAATTTTTGTGAATGAGAGGCTTGAAACTAGTGCGGCAGGTATTTTTGCCGTAGGAAGTGTTATTGGTCGAAAGACTAGGTCAGGTATTTCTGAAGAAGAGGGTAAAGTTTCAGCAGATAATGCAATGGGAAAAAATAAATCTATGAATTATGACTTGATTCCACAGGTCTGTTTTACAAGGCCAGAAATTGCTACGGTAGGTTGTTATTCAGATCAAGCTCACCATAAAGGGTTTAGAGGTGTTGAGGGTTGTGTGCAGTCTGAAAAATTAGATTTTTCTTTTTTAGGTGATTTTAAAGAGGGGATTTTTAAAATTGTTGCTGATGCCAGAAGTGGTATAGTCATTGGAGGTCAAATTGTCTCCCCCAACGCTTCACAGTTGATTTCTTTAGTAGTATTGGCTATTAAAAAAGGAATGAAAGTTGGAGCTTTGTTATCTCTGGCTAGTGATAAATCTAGTGAGACTGAAGGAATAAAAGAAGCTGCAAGGCTTTGTAGTAATGCCATAAAAACCAATATAAAAGCAGTCAGATAGTGGGAATAACTTGTCTTGACTGGTTTTTCCTTTTATGATAAAAACCAATTTTCTTGATGCCCAATTAAGTAGTGATTGATCAACAATAGTAAATATTTTTTTTGTTATAGGTTTGAATTACTGGAGATTTTTATGGCTGAAACCATTACTAATGAAAGCGAAAAAAAGGTAGCATCTACCAGTAAAAAATTACCTAAAAAAGATGAGGCTAAAGATACTATATGGTCGCGCAGGGATTTTTTCTCTATCGCTGGTTGGGGAAGTTTTATGGCAGCACTTGGTCTTTCAGGTGCTTTTTTTACCCGCCTTCTTTTTCCAAGAGTTTTATTTGAGCCTTCCCCAATATTTAAAGCGGGTTTACCAAGTGATTATACCGTAGGTGAGGTTAGTACTAAATTTATTAAGGATCAAAGAGTCTGGATTGTGCGAGACCTAGAAGG
>JAPYPM010000015.1 GCA_029937635.1 Nitrospinaceae bacterium | reverse complement strand
CTTAAAGGTTTTAGCGCATGGCCTCGCGTTCAATTGAACGCGACATGCGCTAGAATGTATTCCAGATACCCAGTAAACCAAGGATGAGAACGACGCCCCCGATTACCATTGCGACGGTCACCACATTCTTCAATTGAAAATCGTCCGACATTTCCCAATTCCTCACGGCAATTCATAAATGATGAATTTACCATAAACCAATTCAATTATTTCAAAAGCCTAAATTTTCCGGGTTGCGATTTTTGCAGGAAATAACTGCCCAAGACGGCGTGACCATTAATTGACAATGGGCTGAGACAGGATCCACAAACTAATCATGGTGTAGCCAATCATCAAAACCAGCATGGGAATTTGACTGCGAAGCGCCGCGCCACGGTCCTCGAATACCCAGAGGGCGGCAACATGAGCCAGGTAAACCGCGAAGACGTGACCTACGACTATAGCCGTCACCGAAATGTACCAAACAATCTTGGCGTTTAAGATGCCGATATCGATCTTATAGGCAGCCGTGCCCAGCAGGTTCCAACCGCGTCCGAATGGGTCAGAGGCGAGCGGAATAATCTGCTGGCCGGTGATCAGCAGATACGAAATATAGTGGGATAAATGATAGGCAATGGCGATCGGAACCAGCGATAGTACAAAATATCCGGCAATGTCGCGTGTGGGTATCCGGCCGCCGCTGCCGAACATCGCAACGGCATGGCAAAACACGGCATAAATGGCGATGAACATGCAGGGCATCGCCGCAAGCGCCATGGTCTTGATTAATGTATGGCGGCCAGTACCTGCATCATTGGGCGCGATTAGCAGTCCTGACTGCGACTCGCCGTCGATCGCCCGGTCCATAATTTCCGCCCACATAGGGGTTTGCAAGACCCCGTCAAATGTAACTGTTGTCAGCAGAAGCAGCACGAAACAAACGGCGGACAGGCTAGCGGGTTTCCTGTCTATCAGGCCCACCGCGGGGGCACGCAATTGCCACTCGCCCTCCCGTCCAACGGTCGGCGCAAACCTTGAGAGCAGATCAAAGACGGCGGTGAAAATTTCGCAATTCTTGAGCCACGATTCGCGACCAAAAAGGCCCATGCCGATCCATGTAAGTATTGAATAGGCAAAAATCAACGCTGCCAAGGTTGGCGGATGCTCGCCATTTTCAAAAATCAGTTCAATCCATGCAAAAATTAAAAGCAAGCCAACGGCGGGCCAGCGATCAAGCCATGCGGGATATGACAAGATGGGTCCCGGATTGCCGGCAATCCTCGAAAATAAAGCGAACAGTATCGACCATGGGTTTACCAGGGCCCAGAGATTGCCGACAAGCGCGCACACGAACGCCATTCCGACCCACCATACGATCCAAACGAAAGTGGGGGCGAAATTCCTGAGCGGATCGTCATTACCAAAAAATCCGGCGGCCAGCAGTAATCCAAATACGGCTACTGATATCGTTCCCAGGGATTTATGCACGAAGGGGGCGTCAAGCCATCGCATGCCTGGCAAAGTCAATAAGTCGAAATTAAAGCCATTCCCCGTTTCGCTCCGAAGCCTTAGAAACCGGGCCATGACGATGAAGGACAGCAAAACCGCCGCGCCCGCGCCTGCAAGGTAAATTCCAAGCGGTATCGGAAGGTCGTAACGGGTCCCAAATGCATGGGCTGAAGCCGGAGAAGCTGCCAGAACCATCGCCACGGCGGCTATAGCCACAATTAAGATCTTGATGAGTGGGGGTGCCATTGGTCTGTGTTATTGGGGATGGACTTCCAAATAAAGCACGGGACTATCATGATGGCTGCCGGACCTGTGAACGGCAACGGGATACCGGCCGGTGGCATGGGCCTCGAACGTCATTGTTCCATTCTCACCTGCCTTCAAGTTCAGTCGTACGTCATAGCCATGCAGATGCAGCGCAAGCGCCTCATCGGCAATCCATCGCAGTTCGACCCTATCGCCCTCCCGAACCTTAATCGTGCGATTGCTTGCAGTGACGCGGCCCGATTTTACGTTTAGGGCAAAAGTCCGCCTTTGTCCCGGCTGTGCAATTACGGCTTGGGGTCTGAAGAGAGCAACCACGGCGGCAATCGCAAAAGCCCCGGCCGCGCGACAGCTGTCACGGCGGGACATTACAGTTTTGGCGCGACAATGGCCTGATTGCCGATTATTTGACATGAATCTTGATCTCCCATTGTCAATACATGATGATTAGAGCGCGGCGCGCGGGCCCGCGCAATTATTTTGATTCCAGGTGTTTGGCGCCCGCGCGATTATCGGAAATTTGCCACCATCATGGAATGCTGCCAATGACAGCTGGAAATGCGAACACGAAGAAATGCTCTACGACTGGTTTTTTATTGTGTCCGGCCGTCGGAGCGGCCTCCGGCCTGATGATCCACACAGCGGCCGCTCATGGCGCGAGCGTCGGTTCGTCGGGCGGCGGCACTGCGCTCCTTGTATTCCCGGCGGCGGCAATCCTTTTTGCCCTTTTCTTGGTCTTCACGCACCGTAAGAAAGGTTGGACCGTGCTTGTGGCCGGGGGTGCCGGCTATGTCGGCAGCGCCTTGGTCCCAAAACTGTTGCAGCATGGACATAGGGTTGTTGTACTTGATCTCTATTCCGGCGGCGGCGAAGTTTTCAAGGCGTTTCAAGGTTATGAAAACCTGCGCGAGATCAGGGGTGATTTCAGGGATCAAGCGACCCTGGATAGTGCCTTGGGAGGCTGTGATGCTGTCATTCATCTCGCACCCATAACGGATCGTCCGATAGGAGACCAAAATTCCTCGCAAATTGCGGCACGTCATTCGGCGGCCTTTAAACGTTTGGTTCAGGCCGCCAAATCCGCTGGCGTAAAACGATTTGTTTTGGCTTCATCACTCTCTCCCATCGCCGAACAAAGCAGCATCGCCAAAGTGATGGCGCCGTCGGCCGGCGTGGAATTTGATGCAGGCGGCGAATTTCGCAAATACGAGGCACAATGCGAGGCGTTGTTAAATGAGGAGCGAGCGCCCGGATTTATCACTTGTATGGTTCGCGCCAGCCGGACGGTTCCAAATTTTGAAGTTGACGACCTGGCCGCTTATTTTCTAGTTTTGCTCAATCAACCGGATGCAATCATAGATGGGAAAATCTTCGCCGCCGATACAGACAATCTCACGATTAATTGAAATGGCGGCTAGCACCAAGCCGATTTTATGAGTCCGGGGTTTCGTTTTTCGCCTGCTGGCCGTAGATTAGCCCATTCGGTTATGGAAAATAGGAACACTCCGGCGAAACGCCACAAAACGCAATTCACGCTTAATGATTGACCATGCGATATGAATAATGGAGGGAAAAAAAGATGGAGAAGTTACCTCAAATTCTGTTCTGGCTGGGCGTCCTATCAATCCCACTGGCCTGGATTATTTGGTATCTCGGGCCAAATATCGAGATCATAAGGCCAGTCCTCAGCAGCATAAGCGATCCCGCCCTAAAGGCAGTGCTGCAGGAGGCTCATGCGGAGCGGTTGGGAATCTGGGTCGGAATTTGGCCGGTGACACTACTTGTTTTGAGCAGAGCTCTAGAAAGCAAGAAAAATTAATTAGGCGAATTTTATCTACGCTTTTGGCTGTTGGCCCCGTCCGTTTGACGGGTAAGCACCCATCAACATCGTAGGCTCCAATCGAATGCATTGATTGAAGTCGAGGTCGGCATTGAACGTATCGAATGCATACGTTGACCGAATGATCGGCACTGAAATAATGAACCTACGAAAGGTGCAATATAGCCTTCTGGCAGGACTTGGCATTGGTCTTGCCGCGACAACTATCGCCTATCTGTTGCTGTCTTACCCGCAATCCGCCGGTCGTCAAAATCAATCGCTGGAATTTCAGGGCGAGATGTCTAAATTTGTCCAGTTCCAAAAACCGTGGCCCGCGCCGCGAACGCCGTTCTTGGGCCGCGACGAAAACACCACCAATCTCTCTCACTTTCGCGGGAAAGTCGTGCTTCTCAATTTCTGGGCTACGTGGTGTTACCCCTGCCTTTTGGAGATGCCTTCGCTGAACAGTCTTCAGGCTCATTTTGGCGGAAGGAGATTCGCCGTTGTGGCATTGTCCATTGATCAGGGCGGATTGGCTGACATTGAACGATTTTATCGCAAGCTCAAGCTTGACAGGCTCGATTACTACATCGATCCCGTCGATAAAGTTGGGCCCGCATTCCGCCTGCGCGGCGTGCCGACAAGTTTCATCATAGATCATGACGGTATGGTCAGGGGTTATTTTCCTGGCCCGGCTGATTGGAACTCACATGACGCGCAAGCTGTCATTCGTCATTTCGTCGCGCAGATTACCAACGACATCGACATCGTCGATGTAACTGGCGTAACTAATCAGCCTGAGTGAATTGAAAGTTGAAAGCCCCAGGAGGCTGCGGAGGAGGTTGCGGGGCTGCCGGGGCGAGGTGAATTTTGATCCACGCTGGAAAAATCCAGACCGATTTTGATTTTCACTGGCTCGCCGCTCGCCTGCTCAATCTTCCGACCAGGGTCACATTTAGGCCTTATACCAAGGTGCGGTGATAGAGCGTGTCGCGGATGCCGCAAATTTTCATGGAAAGCGGTGATGTTGAAGTCTTCACTCATCCAATGACCGAACCAACCTCCAAGCTCCGTACATCAGCAGCGCACAAATGATGATGCCAAGTATTGACCCAATCCAAAACATTGCTTGCCCCGCTCGTTTACCTTTATCCGATAGCTCACAGCAACAACGACAGCGCATCAGTATAGCCAGATACACGGTTGTGCGAAATCTCTCCGTTGCGGAAGAAGAGACCAACGGCACATGGCCGGTTTCATCTTGGATGGCCGAGAGTTCGGCCGAAAGGGGCGCCCGGCCGGCCATCAAGGAGATGTTCGGCGATGACGACGAACTGGTGATCGAAATTCTTGGCAATTTCATCGAACCCGCGAACCCCGATGTCGTGGATATCCTTGCCGCCAGGAAAGTCAAGGACGTCGCTGGGGTTGGCGCGGGCGCACACAAGCTGAAATCTTCATCCCGTGCCGTAGGCGCCAATGCCATGGCGGATCTGCGCACGGAACCGGAGGAAGCCGCCAGGGCGGACGACGTCGCCGCTATCGAAAAACGCATAGTGAACTGGAGCCGGAATTCGCGGCGGTGCAGGAATATATTCTTGGACTGACCTCGGCCTGAAACCGATGCGCGGCTTCCGAAATGAGTCATTCGCGATGGTCGCCAGTTCAGCGGTGGATGCTTGAAGTTAGGTGAACAGTGGCAATGTGGCTAACGCTCCGTGATGTGCGGTTCGTGCCATAAGCGGCTGTCCAGAGATATTTATAAACCAACTCCGAAATGGCGATTTGCGAACTTGATGGTTGTTTTTCAGCTATGGGCCACTTCGCAATTCGGAAGATCGTCGATCATTTAGCCCCAAACGGAGCGCATTCAGCGTAACCAACAGGGATGAGGACGACATGGCGATCGCCGCCATCAGCGGGCTGGCGAAACCGAAAACCGCAATGGGCACGGCGACCATGTTGTAACCCACCGCCAACACCAGGTTCTGCATGATCAGAGTTCGCGCTCTTTTCGCCACATTGATGGCGAGGGGAACAGCCATCAGGCTTTCGCGAAGAAAAACCAGGTCCGCCGCATTGCGGCTGATTTCAATGGCACTCGATGGAGACATCGAAATTGATGCCGCCTGAAGGGCAGGGCAATCGTTTAGGCCATCGCCGATCATTAGGACCGTGCGGCCTTCGTTCTCCAATGCCTCAATGTGGGCTGATTTTTGTTGTGGCAAGCAGCCCGACTGGGCACGGCTAATGCCAAGGCTGTCCGCCAATTGCGCCACCGCGGCGGCATGATCGCCGGAGAGCATCTCGATTGCATAACCACGCGAGATAAGACTGGCGATCGCCGCCCGGGCATCTCTGCGCTCCAGATCATCAAAATGGAAGCATGCCCGTTCTTTACCCCCTTCGCTCAGGACAGCTTCCAAGGCGGTGCTCTGCTCCCTGCCTTGCGCCAATGCATCGCTTCCCTGCACACACCAGTCCCGTTTGCCAAGTCGGACACGGACACCGCCAATGTCGGCCTCTAGCCCAAAACCAGGCTGCTCGATGACATCGCCTAGATTCCGTATCGCCAGTCCATTGTCGATGGCCGCCCGATGGAGGCACTGGGACAGCGGATGGCGTGCATGTTTGGCCATGGCGGCCGCCAAGGACAGCGCCATTTCGTCAATCTCTGTCTCGTGGCGCAGCTTGGGCCTGCCAAGGGTCAGCGTTCCGGTTTTGTCAAAAATTACGGTGTCAACATTTGCCAACCGTTCCAAGGCGCCGGCACCCTTGGCCAGTATGCCGTGCTTCAAAAGACGACCGATGGCTACGACCTGGACGATTGGTATCGCCAACCCCAACGCACAGGGGCAGGTAATGATAAGAACGGCCACGGCGGTCGTGATCGCCAAATGCCAATCGCCAGTCGCCATCAGCCAGCCGGCAAAGGTGAACGCGGCAATACCATGAACCGCCGGCGCATAAATTTCCGCGGCCCGATCGGCCCATTGTGATTGCCTTGGCCGCGCATCCTCCGCCTGCGCCATGATCTGGATGATCTCGCCCAGAAACGAATCTCGGGCCAAGGCGGACACCGTCATATCCAATGTCCCGGTCAGATTGACCATGCCGGCACGCAATGGCGAGCCGACTTCGACGGTTTCAGGCCAACTCTCCCCCGTCACGAACGAACAATCCACATCGCTCCGACCGGCCGTGACCACGCCATCAAGCGCCAGGCGTTCTCCCGGCTCGATGGACAAATGGGTGCCGACTTGGATGTTCTCTATGGCCTGATAAAACTTTGTTCCATCTCTTTGTTTGACGAAGACGCCACGAGGTGACAGCCGCTGCAATCCCTTCACCACACTGCGGGCCCGCTCGCGCATCGAATGGTCCAGGGTCCGCCCGATCAACAGTAAAAACGGCAAGGTGATCGCCGCGTCAAAATAGACGTTTCCCCCTTTGGTAATGGTTTCATACAGGCTCAGCGCCAAAGCCAATAATATCGCCAGGGAAATGGGCACATCCATATTCAGACGATATGCCCGCAGGGCCGAATAGGCGGAGCCGAAGAAGGGTCGCCCGCCGTAGAGCGCGCAGGGAATGGCGATGGCGGCCGAGATCCAATGGAATGTCCATTGCGTCGCCGGATCCGCGCCCGACCAGACCGATATGGACAGCCCCATTACATTGGCGGCGCCAAATCCCGTGACCGCCAGGCACCGAACCAACATCCGCATGACCGGGTCGTCGTCACGCGCCGTGCCGGCACTCGCTACTATATGCCCTTCAAAACCGAGATCCCGTAGCGCGCTCAATATGGATTTGGGTTCGCAGCCGGGCGTCCGCCAGTGCACTCTCACGCGTTTGGTCGACAGGTTAACGCGGACAAATTCGACGCCCGGCAATACGCCGAGACCCTTTTCGATGGCGCGCATGCAGCCGCCGCAATGGATCGCCGGCGCGCTGATTTCCGACTGATATTCACCCCCGCCGAGGTCCTTGCTGTGAAGCAAGAACTCTTCCGGGTTTGTCCCTGAAGAACCGCTTGAATTGTGCCGTGCCGATGGTCTGCGTGTCCAGACTATTCATTCCATGAGAGCCATCAAATATGCCGGGGAGGAGGCAATTTTAGGTAGTTTCCAGGATATCACCGAGCGTAAACAGCTAGAAGCAAGGTTCGCGGAAATTCTCAACATCGCTCCGGATGCCATTATCGCCACCGATGAGAGCGGCAACATATTGACATTTAATAAAGGCGCTCTGGACACGTTCGGATATCGCGAGGACGAAGTTTTGGGCCAATCCATCGATATGCTCATACCGGAACGGTTCCGAGATCGTCATTCCCAAAATATGACCAAATTTGGCGCCTCTGGTGAGGAAAGCCGGAAGATGTCAGAGCGCGACGGGATTATCGGCCTTCGCAAGGACGACTCGGAATTTCCCGCCGAAGTCACGGTAAGCAGTCTCGACCTTGGCGAAGAAAGACTTTTCAACGTCATCCTTCGCGATGTCACAGAGCGGAAACAACTTGAGGAGCAAATTCGACGGCCCCAAAAAATGGATGCGATAGGCCAGTTAGCAAGCGGCATTGCGCATGATTTCAACAACATCCTCGGCATCATCATGGGCTTCACCGAGATCGTGCAAAGGCGGATCAACGAAGACCCTGAACTTAATCAGTATCTGGAGCTCGTGGCCAATGCAACCATGCGCGGCGCCGAATTAACCAAAAAGTTGCTTAGCTCCACAGCCAATCGGCCAAGCGAGACAGAGCCAACGGCCGTTAACGAATTTATTGCGCAATTGACGGATTTGATCGCCAAGTCGGTGACGCCGGCGATCAGTGTCGAGGATCGTCATGCCGTTGATTTGTGGCCGGTCGAGGTCGACCAGGGTGACCTTGGGGATGCCCTCATCAACCTCTCCCTCAATGCCCGCGATGCCATGCCCGAGGGTGGAACCCTGGCCCTGGAGAGCGCTAACAAGGTCCTGGACGACAAACACGTAGACGGCAATCCGTCGGCCACGGCGGGAGAGTTTGTAATGATCTCGGTCAGTGACACAGGCAGCGGCATGACGGAAGAGGTCAAGGATAAGTTATTCGAACCGTTTTTCACGACCAAGGGTGTTGGCAAGGGCAGTGGGCTTGGCCTGAGCATGGTGTATGGCTTCGTCGAACGCTCAGGTGGTCATATAGAGGTCTATTCGGAACTTGGCGCGGGAACGACGTTCCGCATCTACCTGCCCCGAGCCTATGTAATGGCGCCCGATGCTGAAGCCGGATCGGATCAACAAATCAATCCGCCTCGAGGGAACGAAACGATCCTTATTGTCGATGACGAGGAAGACCTACTTAATGTGGCGGTTTTACACCTGGAAAGCCTCGGCTACAAAACCTTGACCGCCAACAATGGCTGTCAAGCCCTCGACATTTTGCGCGATCGCGAGGACATTGATCTGTTGTTCTGTGACGTCATCATGCCAAGCGAGTTGGATGGCCGGAGGACTGCCTTGATGGCACGCGAGCGCCGCCCAACACTGAAAGTTCTGCTAATCAGCGGTTTCGCCGGGCAATATCAGGACGATGCCCATGGCGAAGGGCAAGACCCAAGCCGTCTGGCTGGCGGTCATTTGAGCAAGCCTTACAACCACGAAGAACTCGCATTCGCCGTACGCCGCGCATTGGATGATGACCAAAATTGAAACAACGAAGCCTGCCTGGATCCTGGTTGACGATGATCCAGATATAGCCAAGCGCATCGGTCTTCGGTGCATAAGTTTGAAGTCGAATTTTGAAACATACGAAAAAAGTTTGAAATACTGTTGAGAAAAATATTATGAATATCCATGAAAAAATCAGCGAACTCGGTTTCGTAAACAGCATCAAGATCAAAATCCTGATGGGCTTTGCGGCCGTTCACCCCAATGGCCTCTTTCTTCTGATCCAGAAGCCGGGTGAAATGATCCTTCAATAACGCTCTGATCTCGTCGTATCGCACCGTACCGCCCAGGCTATCATCCAACAGTCGCGCCCCAAGGTATGCGAGAATGCGGGCAAACAGGAAAGCAATGCGTGGCTCCCGCGTACCCAACGACAACTTCACATGGGACGACTTGCCGTGCGGATGCAGGTGCTTCGCGATGGGCCAACGGAAATAGAATACATGGTGCCGTGAGAGGCATAGATTAGGTGCAAGTACGCATGGTAATGGCTCACCTTCGAAACTTGCTACCTAAGTCCTTGCTATTAAAGAAAATGGCGGAGGGACGGGGACTCGATTCTAACCGTCTCCGCGAAGCACAGCGAAAAGCTGAGTAGTTCTGAGAGTTAGAGAGAAATCAAAAAAGAGATTTTGGCAGACGGGAAATGTCAAAATCATCCTTTCTGATTCAACACAGCCTGTCATTCTGCCTTTTGAAGTGTCGAAATTTCGCCATATGCCTCAGCGTATATCGTTTCAATATGCCCAGTTTCGGTGTCTGTCAGTGCTTCGAATTCGTGCTCTCTCGCTCTCTTTGATAGGCGACCGCCATTTTGTTGAAGAAACCGAAAGATGAGATCGACTGTCCGATCCGGCATGTCGATCATGGATATGATACGACTTCTGAACAGATCGTACCTGCGAAGGAAATCAGTCTCATTCGGCAGGTCCTTTTCGATGGTCTGTTGAACACAGCCATAGAGGAACTCTGCGTGTGGCGTCGCATCGAAGAAACGATATAGATCTCCGGTCTCGTTGAGGACATGGACATTTCCATTTTCTGTCGGTTCCCATTCGATCAACGGCAAAATTCGGCAGGAATAGTCTTCCAGCACACTACCGTATTCGTCAATCCTCTCCAGGATAGCCGCTGATACAGGAAAGACGACCCCTGGCGGATTGAACCCGCGCTGCGCCAGTGAATGGTGGATGAGATATCGATGGATACGGCCGTTCCCATCCTCAAATGGATGGACATAGACGAAGCCGAATGCCAACACGGCAGCAGCGATTACGGGGTCAATATCCTTCGCAGTTTCACGTTCATAGCTAATCATGCCCTCGATGAGTGATGGCAGGTCGTCCGGTCGGGCGCTGATATGGTCCGGTAGCGGCATGCGCGTGTCGCGGTCGTGTTCACCGACAAATCCGCCCTCCTGCCGAAGTCCCAGCTTTACGAAACGGGCGTCTCCGATAACAATTTTCTGCAATCGCAATAATTCATCGAGATCGAGGGCTTGGCGTCCCGCTTCGCCGATAGTACGGCCCCAGCGTTGAATACGATCCTGTGGTGGGCGTTCGCCTTCTATGGCGTAGCTTGATCTGGAATCTTTCAACAGCAGGAACGCGGCTGTCCGCGCGAGCAGGTCGCGCGGTACGTCGGCAACGATCTCCCGTGCGCGCTGTGGCAGCTTCAAAGCGATGAATTGGTCGAGCGCTTCGGTCCGAAATACCAAAGGGCAGAATGCCGGTGTGCCCGGAAGATTGTTTCTGACGCGGTGGCGCGGGGAATTTTTACCATTTGCCGCCCATTGTTGGCCGGGGTCGATGGCGACGACATAACGGCCCGCCTCGGCATCGGGTAGATCAAGGCGGGTGCCAGTCAGCCATTCATAGAGGAACCAAATTCGCCGAGCGTAACTGCCTGTCGGCTTGCCTTTAACCAGGGCTTCGATCTCGGTCGGACCAACCATCATAAAGAGCCGTTTGAGTACGGCAAGATCAAGGCCTTCATATTTGAGCGCAAAAGTCAGGTGCCCCTCGATGGTTGAATGCGGCGCATGACGGGGAGTCAAAATGCGCCAGTCGCCCTCCTCGATCACTCGATGTCGTTCACCGATGGCGGAAAGGGTTCGAGGCAGAGGTACAGACAGATCATAAGCATCGATCAAGGCGCTGTACCCGGCAGGTGTAGCTTTTTCGGGAAGGCGTCTTTCCTGAAAAACAGTTACCGGCCCTGAAAAACGTTGTTGTACAGCCTTATTCATGAAAATGTGTCTCTTGTCTGAAATTTGGCCATAGTTAGAAGTTTGGTGGATTCGAAACATATTCCGTGAAAAACGATAAATCAACTGATAAAATTGTGAATATCAGTAAAGCCGGCTTGAAACCCGAAAATGGTTTTTAGTAGTCGAACAACTCTATGAGACGACACGGATTCCGCTTCCAATCACTGTTTTGCTTGATTCTATCGGCACCCGCCTGCATTTGCCCATCGACAAATTAATCTACAAATTGTAAACTACTCTTCAAGATGAATAGCTCCGAAAGCGACAAGGATCTGCAGGCCATAGCGGGCCGACTGAAGGCGGCGAGACTGGCGCTCGGCCTTAGTCAGAAGGACATATACGAGGCTATCGGCGTGAAAGCCGCAGCCTGGAGCCACTGGGAAAGTGGCAAACGGATGCCAGACCCCACAGTAATGTTTAAGTTTTACCGGCTTCACGGGATTACCTTGGAGTGGATTTATGGCGGTGATCCACGGGGCCTCCCCTTCGGTGTCGCACCTCGCATTCTGGAAGCCGCGTCGTAATACTCGATCCTCATCGCCTACGTATTGGAAAGCGGTAAAGGTGCGTAGCCATGTACCTTTCGTTTATTGCATCTTGTAATTATACAATTTGTATAATACGGTCTTTCACAATTATGATGTGGACGATCGAATAGCATGACAATTTCTGACGATAAAACATCCCCTTCCAACAATACGGCGAAGATCCCGGCGGCCGAGTATGTCCGCATGTCAACCGACAACCAGAAATACTCGACGGACAACCAGGCAAAGGTTATTCGACAATACGCCGAAACCCACAACATGGAGATCGTACGCACATATGCGGACGAAGGAAAAAGTGGCCTCCAGATCAAAGGTAGAGATGCACTGCTGCAGTTGATTGACGATGTCGAAAGTGGCGCTGCGGATTTCAAAATAATACTCGTCTACGACGTCAGTCGTTGGGGGCGCTTTCAAGATGCCGACGAAAGCGCTTCCTACGAATATAAATGTAGAAATGCCGGCATCGAAGTGGAGTATTGCGCCGAACAATTTACTAATGATGGCAGCCCGGTCGCCACCATTGTCAAAGGCGTCAAACGCGCCATGGCGGCTGAATACAGCCGCGAACTCTCGGCGAAGGTCTTCGCCGGCCAGTGCAGGCTCATCGAGTTGGGTTTCCGACAAGGCGGAATGGCGGGCTTCGGCTTGCGCAGAATGCGGGTCAATCAGAATGGCGAGCCGCAGGGCGTCCTGGATATCGGCGAACACAAGAGCTTACAGACCGACAGGGTGATCCTGGTGCCTGGGCCCGATGAAGAAATCCATACCGTGCGCTGGATGTATCGGGAATTTATCGACGGCGGAAAGCAAGAGCGTGAAATCGCCGCGGCCTTAAACGAACAAGGGGTCATTACAGATCTCTCGCGGCCATGGACACGCGGTACGGTTCACCAGGTTCTGAGCAACGAAAAATACATCGGTAACAACGTCTATAACCGCCAGTCCTTCAAATTGAAGAAAAAGCGGATTCCAAACACACCGGACTTGTGGATCCGGGCGGATGGCACCTTTGAAAGCATTGTTGATCCACAGGACTTCTATACGGCTCAAGGGATGATCCGTGAACGCAATCGACGGTATTCTGACAATGAGATGTTGGAGCGACTCAAACATTTGTTTCAAATCCATGGCTACCTCTCCGGCATCATCATCGACGAAGCGGAAAGCATGCCATCCAGCGGATCTTATCAAAGCCGGTTTGGCAGCCTGATCCGCGCCTATGAATTAATCGGGTTCAAACCGGACAGGGACTACCGCTATATCGAGATCAACAAATTGCTCCGCCAAATGCACCATGACATCGTCGCGGAGACCATCATTGCCATTGAGGCCCTGGGCGGTAGCGTTTGTCGCGGTACGGCCACGGATTTGTTGACGGTGAATGGCGAATTCACCGCCTCGATCGTCATTGCACGATGTCAGCAGACGCCGGCAGGATCGCTCAGATGGAAAATCCGCCTTGATACCGGACTGGCACCAGATATCACAGTCGCAATCCGGATGAATGAGACCAACGCATCTGCCTTGGATTATTACCTCCTGCCCCGATACGACATGACCGAGGAACGGGTCCGTCTGGCTCCGGAAAACGGTCTAATGCTGGACGCCTACCGCTTCGACACGTTGGAGTATTTTCATGCGATGGCGGAACGGGCGAAGATTTCGGAGATCGCCGTATGACGAAGAACCAGGACCTTCCCTCCGTCAAGATGATCCCACTCGACCGGATCAGCGTCATCAATCCCCGGGAACGCAATAAAAAGACGTTCCGCCAGATCGTCGACAGCATTTCGAAGGTGGGCCTCAAGAGGCCGATTACGGTGAGTAAATCCAAACAAACGAATGGGGCGGCGACATACGAACTGGTGTGCGGTCAAGGCCGGCTGGAAGCCTTCTTCTATCTCGGGCAACAGGAAATCCCCGCCATCGTCATCGAGGTCAAGGAGGAAGAGCGATTGATCATGAGCCTGGTTGAAAATCAAGCTCGACGCCGGCACCGCCCGCTGGAGCTGCTTCAGGATATCGGTGAACTCAAGAAGCGTGGCTATTCCGATACCGATATCGCTAAGAAGATCGGTCTTTCCTACAAATACGTCCATTCGATCGTTCACCTGCTTGAGGACGGGGAAGAACGCTTGCTGGTGGCGGTCGAAACGGGACAGATCCCCCTCAACGTCGCAATGGACATTGCCGAAACGGATTTTGATGGTGCACAGGAAGCCCTCGCCGAGGCATACAAAAAAGGCCTGCTTCGAGGAAAGAAACTGCTCACCGCTAAGCGCGTGATCGAGCAACGTCAACGCCGGGGCAAGGCGCATCGGCCCGTGCCTTGCCAAAACACTCGATCCCGCATGTCATCTACAGACCTTGTCCGCGCCTATCAACATGAAGCGGATCGGCAGTACCTGATGATCAAGAAAGCTGAGATCACGCAAAACCGCCTCTTATTCATTGTTGAGGGTATGCGAGTTCTCCTCAAGGACGAAAACTTCGTGACGCTACTGCGGGCAGAAAATCTGTCCACCATGCCTCGCCCTCTGGCTGACCTAATCCAAGCGCGGGGAGAGGGGTGATCATGTCAGATAAAGTGACCATGGCTTTCGAACCAAATGGCATATTGCTCGCGTTGTCCGATATCCTTCCTGTGAAGCAGCGACCGAAAACCGTCAAGAAAAGCAGAAAATATCAACTAATTGCAGCGTCGATCCGAGAGATTGGGTTCGTCGAACCGCCGGTCGTTGCTCGGCAGAAGGGGAAATCCAGGAAGTTTTTGCTTCTCGATGGACATCTTAGAATTGAAGTCCTCAAGGATCTGGAAATTGAAAAAGTAATCTGTTTGGTCTCCACTGACGATGAGGCGTTCACCTACAATAAGCGGATCAATCGCCTAGCGACGGTCCAGGAACACAAGATGATCTTGACGGCAATTGAGGGCGGTGTGCCAGAGGACCGGATTGCGAGGACACTGGATGTCAACATCCAGAGTATTCGCGCCAAACGCCAGCTTCTTGACGGCATTTGCCCCGAGGCCGCCGAACTCCTCAAGGACAAGCATTGCCCCCTCAACACATTTGGCTCTTTGAAGAAGATGGATCCGATGCGCCAGGTCGAGGTCGCGGAACTGATGATCGCCATGAACAATTACTCCGTCTCATATTCCAAGGCTCTATTGGCGGCCACGCCGCAGAAGCAATTGAGCGATCCGGGGAAACCCAAGAATTTCAAAGGCGTTTCTCCCGAGGAGATTGCTCGGATGGAGAGGGAAATGGCCAATCTCCAGAGTGAAATGAAGTTGATCGAAGATTCCTATGGACCGGATCATCTCAATCTGGTCCTAGCATGCGGGTATCTCGTGTCTATTCTGAGCAATAGCGAGGTAGAGCGATACATGGGCCAACATCATGGCGAAATCCTCGGTGAGTTTCGGAAAATTACCGAGGCGGCATCGATCGGGTCCGACCAGATTGGGTAGGAACCTGTGAATGGCCCACAAGCCACGGACGCGGCCACTGGTGGCTGAACGTCGATGCCGACAACGATGGGGACCGGGACCCGACAAGCGCCGGGACCGTCGGAGAAGCCGTCGGCGGGGGCGGATCAATGGCGGAGGTGGGGATGGCGGCGAACCCGTTCGGGGCCCACTAGGTTAGTCGTCATATGGCTGACCGAGGGGCGGACCAACACATGGTCAACCTCAATGGGCGGGGCGTGTCAGGGTTCTGTTTTCCGGACCTATCGTAACCGTGACGCGTCCCGCAGGCTGGACTTTTACAATAGGCTGGGAATAGATTCTGAGATGTTTGACATAAAATAGACCATATAGATTGTATAATATTGTTTATTAAATTGTTTACAGTGCTTTTTGCAATCCATTTCATGGTACCAAGAGGAAGCCGAGCGGAAAGCTGGGTAGTTCTTCGAACTAATTCGAAATGGCGGAGGGAAGGGAGCTGGGAATCAACCGTCTCTGTTCTAAAATTTGAAGCAGCGAAGGTTGGGATAATCCCGCGCTAGCCATACGGCACCAGCAGCATGTTATGGCAACGATATATAACATCTGGGAAATGGCGATATCAACCATTCTGCTCTGGGGGCGCCTATGGTTCAGGCCCTGAGACGATTCAAGATTTCGTAAAATACCTTGGTGTAAAGAGATTCGATCTATCTGGTTTCTAGATCGTTCAGACAGCTCCGCAGCTGAATTCGCGGTGAACTTAGGAGTTTACCGAGGCTGCGCCGGTGAAGCCTGACCTGACCGGATAAGAACCGGCGCGTAATCCGAACTGCCTGACCGACTCCAAGGCGTGGGATCCGTGATCGCTTCCATTGGCCACTAGATTCGGCTCAAATGAGACTGCCGACCGGAGCAAATGTTATGATAGCTTGTGAAAAACAGTGCCTGAGACTCGTGCTCTGACTGCCTGACAAATGTCAGGTGCGTCGAATGAGGCCTATCTCCCGTAACGCAAGGACTGAACATGAGTGAAACGATATCGGAAGAAAAAGCGCGGCCCGCCGATGCTGGCGGGACACCGGTCAAATTTGGCTCGCCAGAGTTGCGGGATCTGATTGACGATATCGGTCGAAGCGCGACGGCGAGCAAGGAAGAGGGTAAAAACCCACACCCCGCAATAGATCTGGTGCGTAAGTCCGGCCTCGGCGCGTTGCGCATTCCAAAGGCAGAAGGCGGCGGCGGCTGCAGTGTACGTGAATTCTTTGCAATGTTTATCGATTTGGCGGAGGCGGACCCGGACATTCCGCATATTTTACGGTCCCATTACTGGTTCATTGAGGAGCGGCTGCGATCCACAATTCCGGAAGAGCGGTCGCGTTGGTTGGAGCGCGCCGCGCGCGGTGATATTTTCGGCAATGCGGTGACCGAGATTGGTGGCAGCAAGTCGGTTGGTTCATTTGGCGTTGAAACTCAGCTCACCCCAAAGGGCGACGGGTTTGTCATGAATGGCCGTAAATACTATTGCACCGGCAGCATGTATTCCGATTGGGTCAGTGTCGTCACCTCCATGCCCGATGGCGATCTGGCCTCCGCCGTGGTCCCAACCGACCGGGACGGCGTCACCTTTGATGATGATTGGGACGGGATCGGACAACGATACACTGGTAGCGGTACCGGCATTTTTGACAATGTCACCGTACACCCCGATGAAGTGCTGCGTACGCTTATGGTGACATCAAAAAGAAGCGGGAGACAGGTGCGGGTTCCGACGGAGCCGTATCTTATTGCTCAATTCTGTCAACTCATACTGACCGCGATTATCGTCGGGGTGCTGCGCACCGTCGTTGGTGATGCGGTGGCGATGGTAAAGAAACGGGCCCGCACATACTCGCACGCCAGCGCCGAAACCGCAGCCGCCGATCCTTTGTTGCAGGAGACAATTGGGCGTATTGCAAGCATGACGTTTGCCGCCGAGGCCGTGGTCCTGGCCGCGGCGGATGCGCAGGACGATGCTCTGGCCACGGTAATCAATGGGGTGGCCGATTTCGAAGTCGCCCACCGCGGTTCGCTGCTCGCGTCCCAGGCGAAGGTCATGATCGACGACATCGCGCCACGGGCCGCGACCATGCTTTTCGACGTGGGCGGCTCATCGGCGATCAAGCAAAGCGAAGACCTCGACCGTCATTGGCGCAACATTCGAACGC
>JAPYPM010000014.1 GCA_029937635.1 Nitrospinaceae bacterium | reverse complement strand
GCTCTAGCCATATCTACATATTCACCAATTGTGTCGCCAAAAAAATTAACTATCAATCTCGATTTAAATTTTTCTATAGTTGGCAATTTTTCAATTATAAACCTATCCAAACCAATATTCTCAAGTCCAATAGAGTTTAACATCCCCGAAGAAGTCTCTATCATTCGTGGAAAACGATTTCCAGTTTTAGGATTCATGGATAAACCTTTGGTACAAAAACCCCCTAATTTATTCAAATCTACAAAAGGATCAAATTCAATTCCATAGCCAAAAGTACCTGAAGCGGCAATAACCGGATTAGCAAAGAGCATAGAACCTAAATTTACCGACAAATCAATATCATTATTTTTATTCATTTACTAAGGATAGTTAAATTATGTAAATATTATAAAACTTATTGAAATATAAGGGGAAATATATCATCATATGTAATGATGTGTTAAAACTCTATCGATTAATCCATTACAAAAATATCCTATCATCATGCTTTACTGTTGTCCCAAGAAAACTATCTATTGATAAAATCATCTTTCTAAATACTTTTAGCAAAAAATCAATCAATGCTTGAATCACAAAATGGCAAAACTTTAAAAAACTCAGATCCGCACTCTCAAGAAATTAATCCCGATTGGAAAAAATACAACAAGCGAATACATAACCTTCATGATTACGACCAAATTAATAACCAATCTAAGACAGAAAAAAGAATAAGGACAAAAAACTCCAAATTAGCGATTATTTCTGCTGTAGGAATTGCACTTATTACTCTAATCTTCATTCAAAAGAGACAATATTTCAATTCAACTCAATCTAACCTTGTTGAACAAGTAACCGTCACCTCTAAGGATAAATTTCAATCAAGCTCTTCTCTGGTTAAAAAAAAAACTACTATTAAAAAAATAATAACTAACAAAAATAAAAACTCCACATCAGTTCAAAGCGTAACGTCGGGAAAGAATAAAACTAATCTTACTGATGTAAATGCGTCCACAAGCAAGCAGCTATCTGAAAAAAAAACAATACCTTCCCAAATTAAAAATTATTATGTCCAAGTTGGCACATTTTCCATTAGAAACAATGCCCAAAAAATTGCAAAAAAAATAGAAGAAAGAGGATTCAAGGCAGAAACGTACATTAAGTCCCTCAAAATAACTAAATATGAAGTAACTTCAGAGAGATTCAACAAAGAAAGTGACGCGACTTTAAAGTTTAAAAAATTAAAAAAACTTGGCTTCAACCCTTCAATTAAAAAAAGTGGTGAAGCATACATATTAGAACTAGGACTATTCGAAAAAAAGAAAGATGCAACCGTTTTTATTGACAAATTAAAAAATACTAACTTTAGTACAAGTCAAAAATCAATTACAAGAAACCAAAAGGTATATACAGTTCGAACAAAAGGTCTTTTAACAAAAAGTAAAGCACAGCAAGCAAGAAAAAAACTAATTAATTTTGGTTTTAAAAATAGTTTTATCCAACTCCCGCTATCTTAATAAAATTCTTATTTTTAAGATGAGAAATATAAAGGGGCTAGTATAGAAAAATTAGCTTTTGATTACTTTACAAGCTTCTTAAAATTTATTAGCTAAATACTTACGACTAACTCAAAATTTAAATCATTCAGTTGAACTTTTTCGAAATTGATATAAAAAAATAATGTCGGATATAACTGCATTGTTACTTATGTTTATTCTGATCACCACCACAGGTATTAACTTATGATAATGACAAAAATCTTTAAAACAAAAATTACTAACCAATCCCACATTCACAATCATATAAACAAAAAAGTGATATGAACTGAAAAGCTCTATTCAAATTACTACGAAAATAATTTTTTATATTAATAAAAATAAAAAAGGCGCTCAAATTTTAGCGCCTTTTTATTTATTAGATCTTATATAAACTCTCATGTATATTTATAAAAATGTATTTAGTACGCTCATCGCTATTATTATCTCTTCAATTCTTTCATGTTGATTGACTTAGGACTAATTGGTTTAAGTTTATTTCTGCTTTATTACGGAGGGGATTTCCTTGTCACAGGAAGCTTGCGGCTAGCTCAAGTATTAAGAGTAAGTCCATTTATTATTGGGGCTACTGTAATGGGATTCGGAACCTCAACTCCAGAATTAGCTGTATCAGCAATTGCTTCTCTTCAGGGTTCTGAGGACTTAGCATTAGGAAATATCATTGGGAGTAATATTGCAAACATCGGGTTGGTCCTAGGCCTTACTGCCTTAATAGTTCCTCTTACAATTGACAAACAAAGATTTTTAGATGAGTCTCCCTCTTTGATAATTGCATCACTTATAATTGTCACCTTTTCCTGGAATAACTTTTTAAGCAGGACAGAAGGTTTTATTATGGTCAGCCTTCTGATTGTTTATCTGTGGAAAGCATTGCGATCAAAAGAAATTACAAATGCTTCTTTAGAAGATATAAATTTATTTTCAAAATATAAAAGAACATCATTTCAAATTGGTTTAGTGCTAATGGGAATAGCAATGTTAGTAATTGGTGCAAATTGTATGGTTGAAGGAGCTACTAATATTGCACGTAACCTAGGTGTTAGCGAATGGTTAATAGGTATAAGTATCGTTGCACTTGGTACAAGTCTGCCGGAACTTACTTCCTCCTTAATAGCAGCTAAGAAAGGCCATGGAGAAATGGCTATTGGCAATGTATTTGGCAGCAATATATTTAATATCCTTATGGTAATAGGTACCGTGTCATTGATTAAACCTTTGACTATTGGCGAAGAAATCTATGCAGATCTTATCTACGCTACAGTTCTAACTTGTTTACTACTATTATTGATTCGTATGGGATACGTAATCAGAAAACGAGACGGTATTATTCTTACTGTGTTGTACGGATCGTATTTAGGATTAAAAGGAACAGGATTATTTTAATTTTGAGCATAAGGTATATTCTTAAACTTCCAAATTTGCTGCTTGTAATAAGAATTTTTCGGGTCAAGTCTAATGGCCTCACGAATAATCTTTACTGCTTCGACTATATCCCCTTTGGCATATAACAACTCCGACATGGTATCAATATATTTAGGATTTTTTGGCTCAGCTTTATTAACAAGCTTCATTAAATTAATACCTAGATCAAGATTTAATCTTTTTTTTGCATAAAGCCAAGCTAGACGATTCATTATATTGACATCTTGAATAGGCTTGAGTTTATAAGCCAACTCACAATGTTTTATAGCGGCAGTATAGAATTTTTTTTTGCTATAGATATTACATAAAGAAAACTGCAATTTAACATTTTCCGGATAGGTTTTAATTAACTTAAGAAGCCTATCAAGCGCAGTGTTATATTTTTTGTTTATCACTAAACTTTCTACAAGGGCTAGTGAATAAAAAATATTTTCAGAGTCACCAGCAACAGCTTTGCGAAAAACTACTTCGGCATCTTTAGAGTTAGACTCTTCTAATAATGCACGGCCAAGTTCGTAATAAGTTGGGGGGTGGTTATCGCGCAAAGAAAGTGCTTTTTCTAGGGCTTGACGTGCATTGTTAAATTCCTTAGCTTGCAACAACAATTTTCCAAATTGATATTGGTTTTCGGCATTCTCCGGTTGTAGTATTACTGATTTTTTAAAGAATTTTAACGCGGCACCCAAATCTTGTTTTTCTAGATAGGCTTTGCCCATTTCAGAATAAACTTTAGGGTTCTTTGGATCAATAGAAGAAGCTGTCTCGTATAAAGCAAGAGATTCATCTGTCATACCCTTTCCCATTAGCATTTCAGCAACCTTAATATGTGCTTTAAAATCCCTTGGCGTAAAACTTAAGGCTCTCTCAAAGTGAAAGATTGCTTTAGATGAATTTTTTGAATTTAAAAGTAGCCTACCTATAGTAAAATTAAGAGTAGGATTTTTTTTATCATTCTTTAGAGCCAATGTGTATTGAGCAATGGCACCACCTAACTCTCCAGTTTTCTCTAAAATTTTTCCTAATGGTTCATGAACCTCGTACAAATTCTTATCCATTTTAAGAGCTTTGCGGTAGTGGCTAATTGCATTCTTAAGCTCACCTTTCTCTTCCATGAACAAGCCATATTGGTAAAGAGAATTAGCCTTAGCAGGACTCTGATCAACCGCCAACTGAAAATATTTTTCAGCAGGTTTCAATTGCCCCAGAGATTGGTACGATTTCGCCAAACTTAATTTATATTCCACATTAGATGGCATCAAATCTACCGAATGCTTAAATTGAGTAATCGCCTCTTGGTAAAATTTTCTTTGAAAAAAAACCTGACCTAGTCCTGCATAAGCTCTGGGGAAGTCTTTTTCAGTTTTTAAAATATCCTTGAATACACGCTCAGCTTCCTCATAACTCCCATCATCAAGAAAAGCATATCCAACGCTTATTATTTTTTTTGTTTTATTTATTTGAACGTTATCGAAATTGAAAAATAAAAAAGCACCTATAACCAGAAAACCTATCAAAAAAACTCTAGCTATTTTAGGATGACTATTAAAGGGTATTAACTGAGATATTCTAGACATTACTATTGATGTAATTTTAGCTGTCGAGAATACCTTTGCTCTATGAGTTAAGAGACTTTTTTTATTAGAAATTTTCTCAGCATTAGCCTCGCTATCCGTGCTCCTTTTCTCAACTGGAGCTTCAATCATCTTGCAACGTCCGCCGAAATCAGATCCTTCGTCAATAACTAATTGGTATGTCGTAATATCACCAGTTAGATGACCACCCTGAGCCAAGATAGTTTTATTTTTTGAGAACAGATCCCCTTCAATCTTTCCTGAGTTTGAGATATCATACGAATGAATTGTCCCCTTAACAAAACCCGTAGATGATATGATAAAACTGTCACTAGAATTCACATCACCCTTAATAGAGGCCCCAAAATGGACTCTTCCTTTTATCCAAAGTGTTCCCTCTAAAAATATGCCTTTTTCAAAATATGAGTCCATTCAAGCTCCTTTTAATTATTAATTTATCAAATATTCTCATTACATACAAGGCTTAAGAGTTTGATATGAAAGCAGTTTCTATTTAGGGTTTCTAACAAACCTAATCTAAATATATTGTTGAATGTTTTTATGTAACCTGATATTTTTAGAAAATTATTTACCCAAAAAACTGGAGATGCGAGCTTCTAGTTTCTTGAACATAAACCTATTTAAAACTGGAAAAAATAAATGCCCAGATCAAATGGCCGCTCTTTTAATCAAATAAGAGAGATCAAAGTCACTAAAAACTATATAATCCATCCCCATGGGTCAGTTCTTTTCCAAATGGGAGGAACCCGTGTAATCTGTTCAGCTTCCATAGATAACAAAGTTCCTTCTTTTCTTCGAGATAAAGGACAAGGTTGGGTTACAGCAGAATACTCAATGCTTCCGTCATCAACAAATACAAGAACAACTAGAGAAGCATCCAAAGGAAAACTTTCTGGTCGCACACAAGAAATCCAAAGACTCATTGGACGGTCACTACGCAGTATTGTAGACCTTGAACAGCTTGGAGAAAGAACTGTTTGGATTGACTGCGATGTAATCCAAGCAGATGGTGGAACCCGATGTGCCTCTATTACAGGAGCATTCATTGCCTTAATGCTAGCCATGAAAAAACTAAAAAAGAATGGCGTTATTGATAAAATCCCCGTTCGTGATTATGTAGCTGCTATAAGTGTGGGGATTGTTGGCGGGAAAAACCTTTTAGATTTGGATTACTCTGAGGACTCAGGAGCTGATGTGGACTTAAATATTATAAAAACTGGGAGTGGTGGCTTTGTAGAAATTCAAGGCACGGCGGAACGAGAACCCTTCACAGATAAACAAATGAACAAAATGCTTGCCCTCGCCAATAAAGGGATCAGTCAACTCATTGCTATACAGAAAAAAATGATTGGAAATATATAATACTATTTTTTATATTCCATTTATTTTAACGATGGAGATTGACTCCATTCTTATCACAATACTTTGAAATTTTGCATTTACTACAATAAGGAGATTGTGGCTTGCATATATTTTGGCCAAAGCTCACAAGCAAATTATTAATTTCCATCCAATAACGTTTTGGAAGATTATGCCTTAACGCTATCTCTGATTCATCTGGTGATTTGGTTTGGATGTATCCCCAGCGGTTCATAATTCTATGCACGTGAACGTCAACGCAAATTCCGGGCTTGTTATAACCAAGAACTAAAGTGAGGTTTGCCGTTTTCCGCCCAACACCTTTCAACTTAAGTAACTTGTCCAATGAATCAGGAACTTTTCCTTTATTTTCATCTATGATAGTTCTACAAATCTCATACAACGTAATAGTTTTATTTCGATAAAAAGAAACGGGATAAATTAATCCCTCAACAATCTTAGGATCTAAGTGCAATAGTTTTTTCGGAGAACGAGCAAGAGCAAACAGTCTTTTAGAAGCTGCTTCTGTGATTTCATCTCTAGTTCTTAAACTAAGAAGACAACTAACAAGAACCATGAAAGGGTTACGCTGATAACTAATTGCGGTTACCACTGGTACCCTCCAAAATTTAATCGATTTCCTAATGAACCTGAGGGCCAAAGGAAGTTCTGTCGTTTTCATTGTCTAAAGCCCAAAGAACAAAAATCCAATAACTTACACTTAAAATATGACAGAAATATAATGGTAAAAATAAGGTGTTTCTGATATATTTACCAAATAAATAAACTAACCATCTATATCTTTAACGGCTTGAAGTCATGCAACATACCATTTCTGTACTCGTTGTAAATCAATCTGGAGTGCTCTCAAGAATTTCAGGACTTTTTAGTGGAAGAGGTTTTAATATTGAAAGCTTAAATGTTGCTGAAACAAACGAGCCTGGAATTTCACGAATGACTATCATTACACTAGGGGATGACAAAAAAATTGAACAAATCACAAAACAACTTAACAAGCTAATCGACGTCATCAAAGTTGTCGATTTAACTGAAGAACATTTTGTTGACCGAGAGCTCATTCTAGTGAAAATGAATGCTGAGCCACGTGTTCGTGAGGAAATTTTACGTATTGTAGATATTTTTCGAGCTAAAGTAATAGATGTAAGTCCCGATAATTACACAGTTGAAATTACCGGTGACGAAGGCAAAGTAAAAGGATTTCTAGAACTACTAAAACCACTTGGAATACAAGAGATTGTTCGTTCCGGGCGAATAGCAATAAGTAGGGGTACCAAGTCAATAAATTGAGAATATGTAAAAATTTTTTCTAAACAAAAAACACACCCCATTAACTAAGCAAGGAAAAGGAGAAAAAATTGCCCAGTATTTATTATGATCGCCAAGCAGATATAAAATTATTAAAAAATAAAACAATTGCAATCATTGGTTATGGTAGTCAGGGACATGCTCACGCAAGAAACTTACATGACAGTGGTATTAAGGTTGTAGTGGGACTACGCAAGGAGAGTAATTACTGGGAAAGAGCAAAAAAAGATGGGTTAAAAGTTATGACTGTAGTAGAAGCAACAAAAATTTCAAACATCATAATGATTCTTATCCCGGATGACAAGCAACGTGCGATGTATGACAGTGAAATTGCTCCTCACCTAAAAAAAGGTGACGCTATTGCTTTTGGGCATGGTTTTAATATTCATTTTGGACAAGTAGTCCCTCCAAAGTCGGTTGATGTTTTCATGATAGCTCCAAAAGGACCCGGACATTTAGTTCGAAGAACTTACGAACAGGGAGCTGGCGTACCATGTTTAATGGCGGTTTATCAGGATGTGTCCAAAAAAGCAAAAGAAATTGCCCTTGCGTATGCTAAAGGAATAGGAGGCACACGTGCAGGAGTTCTTGAAACGACTTTCAGAGAAGAAACAGAAACTGACCTTTTTGGAGAACAGGCTGTTTTATGTGGTGGAGTTACTGAACTTATTCGCGCAGGTTTCGACACCCTAGTGGAGGCAGGGTATAATCCTGATTTAGCTTACTTTGAGTGTCTGCATGAATTAAAATTAATTGTCGACTTAATATATGAAGGTGGTATAGGAAATATGCGTTATTCTATCAGTACCACTGCTGCCTATGGAGATGTGACTCGAGGGCGTAGGATCATTCCTCAGTCAACTCGAGATGAAATGAAAAAAATCCTCGCAGAAATTCAAAGTGGGAGTTTTGCTAGAGAGTTTATTCTAGAAAACCAGGCCAATCGTCCAGTATTTAATGCAAGATTAAAGCAGGATTCTGAACACCAAATAGAAGTTGTTGGTGAGAAGTTGAGAAAAATGATGCCTTTTGTAGGTAAAAAACTGAAATAACAATCACTTTCTAAATTTTCTCTACAAAATAATTAAAAAATACTAGACTCTATGATAAAAATTCCTCTAGCAAAAGAAGGTTTTATATTCATTCTACCGCTTCTAATTGTTACACTTCTGATGCTTTTGTTTTCATTTTATTGGGCAGCCCTTATTTTTGGGCTAGGATTTGTATTTGTAACTTCTTTTTTTAGAGACCCCGAGCGTAGCATTCCGAACGAACCCAATGTAATTGTTTCTCCGGCTGATGGAAAAGTAACAGAGATAGTAACAGAGACAGAACCTATTAATGGTGAATCGTGTACACGCATAACTATATTTCTCTCAGTCTTTAATGTTCATATAAACAGAGTACCTATTGCCGGAACCATTGAAGAAATTCGTTATAATCCTGGAAAATTTCTGGCTGCATTTAACCCAAAAGCATCAATAGACAATGAGCAAAACATTATTCTAATTAAAAATGGAAAAACACATGTTCTTGTTAAGCAAATTGCCGGTCTTATAGCTCGACGAATTGTCTGCTGGCCTAAAAAAGGCGACTATTATGAATCTGGCCAGAGATACGGTCTAATAAGATTCGGGTCACGTGTTGATATCCTTCTTCCCGAAAACACTAAATTGTCGGTAGTTTGTGGAGATCATGTTAGCGGCGGAAGCAGTATTATTGGTTATCTTAACACCAACTAAAGAAAACTAATGATAAGCGCAAGAAAAGGTATTCATATTCTACCTAGTCTCTTTACCACTGGGAACGTATTCTGCGGATTCTATTCATTTATTGCAGCTCTTAACGAAAGATATCATCTTGCAGCTTGGGCAATAGTTTTAGCTATAATATTTGATATTCTTGATGGTAGGATTGCTCGAATGACCAAAACTACCAGTGCTTTTGGGATGCAATACGACTCTTTAGCAGATGTCATATCATTCGGTATGGCCCCAGCGTTTCTTTGCTATGCTTGGGTATTAAGGCCTTTTGGAAGCGTGGGATGGATGGCCGCATTTCTATATTTACTTTGCGCGGCACTTCGTTTAGCAAGATTCAATACAACAAAATCAGATATTCAAGGTCAATGTTTTATAGGGTTGGCTACGCCTGCCGCTGCTGCTGTTCTCGCATCAATCATAATTGCATTTGAAAACTTATTCGGGTCGAGGGTTCACCCTGGGTTTATGGTGGCCATAGTGTATATTCTTGCTTTTCTAATGGTTAGTAATATTAAATACCCGGCCTTTAAAAAATTCGAATTTCGCAAAAGAGTCTCATTCACTAGATTTCTTTTGGTCGTCCTAGTGCTATACATTTTAGCTACTATACCTAAAATTGCTCTATTTGTAATCAGCTTCGGTTATACAATATTTGGCCCAATTAAAGAGTGGGCATCTCAAAAGGAAAAACTTAATACAAGTTTGGATACCGTAAAACAGGCAGAAAACAATTAAAATGCCACTATATTAGTCTAAAACAATCGGTAAGCTTTTATTTTTATTAATATTTTTATCCTCTAGATAATTCTGTTTTTATGTCTTGGTTAGAAAAAATTAAATCCACAGCAAGCGTTATAAAAAAGGACTCCTCAGCCGTAGAACTTTGGAGAGAGTGTCCTGCTTGTAAAAACAATATATTTATTGCGGATCTCAAGAAAAATCTACATGTATGTACTGAGTGTGACCATCACTTTCGATTAGGTGCTAAGGTTCGAATTAATCAACTAATAGAAGAAGGCTCTTTTATTGAACATGATACCGATTTATTTTCTACTGACCCAATCAAGTTTAAGGATAGCAAAAAATATAAAGAGAGACTCCGTACATACATCAAAAAAGGAATGACTACAGATGCTGTTATTTCAGGAAGTGGCAAAATTAAAAACCATAAAATTGAAATTTGTGTTTTTGAGTTTAGTTTTATGGGTGGGAGTATGGGAGTTGTGGTCGGAGAAAAAATAACGAGAGCAATAGAAAGAGCTATTAGCAACCAATCTTCTTTAGTCATTCTTTCATGTTCAGGTGGAGCCCGAATGCAGGAAGGAATACTTTCTCTCATGCAAATGGCAAAAACTTCTGCAGCTCTTAGTAAATTAGCAGAAAAACGTTTACCTTATTTGTCTATATTGTCTGACCCAACAACTGGAGGTGTTTCAGCAAGCTTCGCTATGCTTGGTGATATCATTATTGCCGAGCCAGGTGCCTTAATTGGATTTGCGGGTCCACGCGTTATCGAACAAACTATACATCAAAAACTCCCTGATGGTTTTCAACGTTCAGAATTTTTACTGGAGCACGGATTGATTGACCAAGTAGTTCATAGAAAAAAATTAAAAGAAACTCTGGATCAATTATTAAGTCTTTGTAATAACAATTGGCAATAATTTATAACAAACTCTAGAACCTATATTTGAAATAAAAAAAGGCCGTGGGGAACCACAGCCTTTTAATTACTCTATATTTTTATATTCCTAAGCTATTAACTGTATCCTCCAAAGAATTAGCAATACAACTAAAAATTGGCGTATCCCGTTCGACATAAAGACTTCCCTGTGTTTCCCGAAGGTCCATAACTAAGTCAACAAAATCCTCAGGATAGTCAGTTTCAAATGCCACAACAAACTCTTGATCGTCAATACCAAACGAATAACTAGTATTTAGCTTAACTGATGGATACTTATTCCCGACATATATGTGCTCGTCCATAATTCCTTGCCGGGTAAACTGAGTGAGAAGATACCATGCTCGTGTTTTAACAAATGGGTAAATAAATAGGTACTTTGCTTTTCCAGGAATTATATGAGTACGATCTTCTTCATGTTCGGGGTTAAACATGTCCTGATACATAGAGCGCTTAGTCTGAGACAAATAAGAGAAACTTGGTGTCAAATAACTCCCAAGATCGGTTTGATATAGGCGCGTAGTCATTTTTTGAAATCCTTCCATATCATAGCTTATACGCCAAAACATAATATCCACATCAGCTCTAATACCTACCATAGTGTACCCAAGAAGTATCATATCGTTATTAGCATCGTATTCTTCTAGGACTTCCAAGAACTCCTTCTTAGCAACTTCCTTTCTTTCTTTAGGTAATCGTCTAAAAGCAGGATCCAACTTATAAAAAGCAAAATTTACAAATTGTCTTCTTTTTAGTTCTTCAGGCACTTCAGATCCGGGTGCAGCTTTGGTTGCCTTATTTTTTCTTGCCTCTTCAATAGCACCACCTTCACGTTCTTGGCGAGCCCGAGAAACCACATCATCATCAATAAGAGCTACGGCTGTATCTTTGGCATATTGTTCAATCCCACGTACAACACTCTTTCTAACAAAAAATGGCACGTTTTTCATACGCGCAATAGCAGTGTCAGACCACTCTAACTCAGTAGCCGGCATAAAGTCCTCAAGCTCTTTGCTGTCGATTGCCATAATATACTTCCCTTAAAATTTAACATATTAAGAATTAAACTATTATAACTCAAGCCTCTGATATTTCAATATTTTTAAAGCCATTATGCATATACCTGTAAATTTTCTACAATAACTACCTCTAAGCATTAAAAAAATAAACTCTTTCAAAGAATAGTATGATTGATCTAATTAAAATGTAAAAAAAAATTATCGGACTAAAAAAAACTGTCTCGGCTATCTTAGGTGATAGTCAATTAAAATTTCAACCAAACCATCTTCTAAAAAAATTTATTTTTTTAGCCCAGAGTGCCTAAAAATTTGATCCATAACACCCAGAAACTTCCCTTGTTCCTCCGTTTCAGCATCCTTGATCTGTTTATCGTAATTAAAAATATTGAGACGAATCTCTGGTGGTGGCTTAAGTAATCTCGCCAATGCTTTTCCAGAGTTTACTGGTGGATGACAGGTCTCGTCCTGGCAAACATAAACTGAAGAGATTCCATTAACGGTGCACTTTCCCTCTACTAATGGAATTAGATGTAAATCCTGATTATTTTCATTCCATGCTAAGAGCTTATTAGGGCGATAATCTTGATGTAGAGCATCTCTCATATCTTCAAAAATAGGATCATCAAAACTACCTGTAAAAACGACTTCAGTTTTAGAACTTGACATAAAATCAGCCGCTGCCAAAATACCGGTATGCGCTGCTGGACTCTTATCTATTCTCTTTTTAAAAGCATTCACAGAGCTTGATCCAATATCGATATAGCGTTCATTACCTAAAAGATGACCTAGTTTCAAAAGTGATAAAATAGCGATCGCATTGGCAGAAGGGATTGCTTCATCGGCTGCATTTTTTAATCGAGCTATGAGTACTTCTGATGAATGGCCTGACATAAAAAACCCTCCATCATTTTCATCATAAAACTCACCGATCATCTTATCAGCAAGTTGGTTGGCACGCTCAATCCAAACGAGATCAAAAGAGGCCTCATAAAGTGTAATTAACGCTTCAAGAAAATATGCATAGTCTTCAAGACAACCATTAATCTTGCTTTTGCCATTACTATAAATACGGAGTAAGACACCATTTTCTGCCCACATATTAGACCATAAAAATTCTCCTGCACGGATTGCAACTTCTAAATAATTCTTTCCATGCAGCACCATATAACCTGAAGCAAAGGCCGTTATCATAAGTCCATTCCAACCCGTAATTATTTTTTTATCGGTAAAGGGTCTGGTTCTTTTTTTTCTAGCTTGCAATAAAATTTCTTTAGATGTTCGTAAAATATGATCTAACTCAAATATTGCAATTCCTTCAAGTTTGACTAAATTCTCTATGGATTCTTTTATGTATAAAACATTTTTTCGTGACGTCCCCTTGGATGAAACTCCAAAATGACGCGCCATTAACTTAGCATTTCGAGGGCCAAGTAAATCAAGAAGATCTTTCATCTCCCAAAAGTAGTAACGCCCTTCTTCACTATCTGTATCTGCATCCTGACCAGAGTAAAAAGCTCCTTCTGGAGAAGTCATTTCACAAAGGATATATTTAAAAATGTCACGAGGGATATCACTATAAATATCCTGCTTAGTTGCCTGCGCCATATCAATATAAAGCTTAGCCAAAAGGGCGTTATCATAAAGCATTTTTTCAAAATGAGGCATTCTCCAATATTTATCGGTAGAGTATCGATGAAACCCTCCACCCAATTGATCATACATACCGCCTTCGGCCATCTTTGTGAGAGTTTTATCAAGCATTTGTATCGATTTGTCTGCACCAGTCCTAACCCAATGACGTAAAAGTATTGTATAATTCATAGGTTCAGGAAATTTCATCCCCGAACCAAACCCCCCCTCTTCATCGTCAAACCTCTCCTCCATAATACGAACGGTCTCGTCAATCAACCGATGAGCAGAAATCAAATCACTCTCAGAGCTTGACTCAGGGATATGTAATTTTTCTACAATTTTTTGAGTGCGTATTTCCAACTGACCTTTTTGATCCTTGTAAAGAGTGAATGCTTCTTCTAAAACTTGAGAAAAACCAGGTCTATTATACTTAGAAGCTGGTGGATAATAAGTCCCGCCAAAATACGGTTTACAATCAGGTGTCAAAAAAAGACTGATCGGCCAACCACCCTGCCCGAGCAATGAAATAATTGCCTTCATGTATATTGCATCAATATCTGGTCTTTCTTCCCTATCAACTTTAATATTAATAAACTTCTCATTCATGATGCGGGCTGTCTCTGCGCATTCAAATGATTCATGTGCCATGACATGACACCAGTGGCAAGCTGAATATCCAATGCTTAAAAATATAGGCTTATCCTCAGCCTTAGCATGTTCATGAGCCTCATTCCCCCAAGGATACCAATCAACTGGATTGTGTTTATGTTGAAGAAGATAAGGACTTGACTCTTTTACCAACCGGTTAGAATATTGGAATACATTCAAAACTTAATACCTAAAAATCTTATCTAAGGAATAAGGAATAAGGAATAAGGAATAAGGAATAAAAAACAAGTATCTACAGATTACAAAGAAAGATCAATTTAAATATTTAATAACAAATAGTGCTATAGTAGGCTAAAAAATAGTTAAATGTATCAACATAACTAACCTTAACTTGGAAAACATAAAATTCGATAATAAAAAAACACAAATGATAAAAATTATTGCGACCAATTTTTTATGCATAACTTTAGCGCTTAGCAATACGTTTATTGCTACCGCTCAAACAAATTGTGAAGGGATTTTAGCACCAGCATACTTTTCGCTGCACAAAAATCGGCAGGCTTCGTTTACCTCATTTATAGATGCTGGTACTATGCAAAAATATAAAGTCGAATGGTTTGTAGGTGGAAAAAGTATCGGGTCAGTCACAAAAAAAGGAGGGGAATCATTCGTTAAAAAAAAATCAACTCTCACCAGCCAATCTTTCTCGATAACTGGTTATTACCAACAAGGAAGTAATTGGTTTATATCTCGCAATAGGATTTTCCCCGATATAAAAGGGGCTATAGAGGTAAGGTTCGATGATGGTGCATGTGACAACAGTTTCGTAACAAGTCCAGATTTAAAAGTAACGATCACAATAAAATAGGATTTATTTACACTAAAATGATCTAACAAATTCTAAATACTGCACACTAGTGTTTTTGAAAATCTTGAACCATAACCAAAAAATTTAAGTGATTCGAGTAATCAATACAGTCTCTACTCATTCACCAAACCGTCTCGGTATTGACCATAAAAATCTCTAACACTTTCATATTTATCAATAGTACTTTCTTCCATCTGATCAATATCATCAACAATAAAAGAAGTATCGTTTACTTGATCGGTTACCGTCAAAGTACCACCAACCTCAATACCTGGTGAAAAGTGATAAGTAGGACTAAGAAGCATACCTCCTGCGCGACCAAAAATATTACGGACATACGAAGGGCCAAAAAAAGGTATCACAACATATGGTCCAGTCGGAACTCCATACGCCCCTAAAACTTGATCTATGTCTTCATTAACATCGTCGATACCAAATTTGCTAGCAACATCAAACATACCTCCAATGCCTAGTGTCGTGTTTATAAGAGTCCTACCAATAACCCTGGTTGACTTATCAATATCTCCTTGAAGTAAACTACTAGCAAGTTTAAGAGGTGCCATAGCGTTGTCGAATATATTAGAGATCCCAATACGAATATCTTCATTGACAAAATCTCTATATTCACGAACAATCGGTCTCATTACCCCTTTATAAAATCCTTCGTTAAAATCAAACATATACCTATTGTAGCCTTCAAAAGGATCCGGCATAGGGGTATTTAATCTGGAAGCAAAGGGATCTTTTAAGTCATCGAATGATTCTGGTTGAGTTATCGAAGTAGAAGATGGCATCTTTAATTCTAAAAACATATCAGAATCCGATTTTAGCGTATTAGAGCTAACCGAACTCTTAGAAATACGAGGAGTTTTAACCTTACCATTTTTAACAAAGGGATCTTTCCAGTCTACGTCACGCCAATGTACATCAGACTCTGAATAAACATAGGGAGAAGTCTGAGCTATCTGTTCTAAAGTTATCGTCACATCATCAAACGCACCAGCAACAGGAACAAATCCGAAACACAAAAGAAAAGACACAATTTTAATCAAATCTCTGTAATGAGTTTTCATTGCTAAGTTTAAAAAAATATTATTTTTAGTTGTACTTAATATCGTCAATACTTCGACTCTAACTATTAATTATATCTAAATAAAGCAAATTTGATGCCAATTGAATGAAGGTCGGTCCATAATTCTAGTGAAATCAAAATTCGACTAAAACATACAAAAAAAAGCATAATGAGACTATATCAAATACATTATACTAAAAAAACAATTTCTTGGAGTGATTTATTATAAAAAAGTGTCTTTAAATTATGTATTTACTGAATTGGGTTAGGCGATATTTTAGCCAATCTACTTAATAGATTTGAAGAGATCTCTACCCTTGCTTTTTCGCTTTTTTTACGACTTTCCAAGCTTCCTTGTATTGTTTTTGACTCATCAGTACAGTTATTAAAGGAATGAAAACATTATTATTAGTTGGTAAAAGATCCAGAGCATATTCCATTTTTTCAATAGCTCCAGAACGATTACCTAATTGCTCAAGCGCTACTCCCCAATATGCGTATGCATTACTATTCTCTGGCTCAAGCTCTAGAACCTTCTCATATTTTTTTATAGCGGCTTCTGGTTTTCCATCCATAGCCAAAGTAAGCCCCCAATAAAGATAGTTTTTTGGATAACTGGTATTAAGCCTAGCAGACTTTACAAATTTACCTATAGCTGCCTCCCTTTTCCCTGATTTAACCAACGAAATACCCCACCAGGTATATATTTTTGATTGATTAGGGTTAAGGATAGCAGCGCCTTCTGCGTATCTAATAGCGTCCTCATATTTACCAAGAGCATTGAGCTCCTTAATTTCTTTTATGGGATCTATTTTAAAAGTATGCCCTTTATCAACTTCCTTAATTGCCATCTGATTTTTCTTTATACGGGTTTCTTGTTTAATCCTTTGTTTTTCCATACCCATATGAGTTTTAATATTTCCTTTAATTGCAAAATAAATAAAACTAAAAAAGACTATTAGGATGCATCCAACCCACAGTATTTTTATATTACGAGGCATACAATTCACATAAAGTTTAAGTTTAAAAATAAAAGCCTATAGTTAAATTAAAATTTATCTAATAACTGTCGTGCTTTTAAAACTAAATTTTGATTCTCTTCATTTGCAGAAGATAAAACCAGAAATTTTTTTAGATTTTTTTCTGAAAAATTTGGACGAGTACTAAAATACTGAACTCCAATATAATAGTAGGGCAAACTAAATTCTGGATCTATTAAAATAGCATTTTGAAATTCTTTTAGCGCAAGATCAATCTTTTTTTGAAAAGCAAAAGCCAACCCCATATAAAGACTAATCTCACTATCCGAGTGCCACTCACGTACAGATCTTAACACATCCAAAGCTTTCTCAGGGACCTTAGATGCTAAATAAAGTTGAGCCAACGCAATATTCCCGTACAGGTAAAATGGGTTGATTCCCAAGGTCCTTTTGTACGCAATCTCCGCCGCGCTAAAACGCTTCATTCCCTTAAAAACATTCCCCATATTTAACCACGCAAGAACATTTTCAGGATCCTGTTTTAGGATTTTTCCATAAACCTCAATAGTCAAGTCCGTTTCACCCCGCTTGAATGCCTCTTTTGCCTGATCAAGCAAACCATCAATAATATTTCTTCGCTTAATTTCTAAAATTTGACTCTCCGATCGCTCAGTTGCTTCAATTTCTTTCAATACGTTCAAACGCTTAGCCTCACTATATTGATCAAATTTTATCAGCGATCCATCAATACGGACAAACGGTGTTAATTGACGAACAAGAACATCCCTTTCATCTTTATAAATATACTGAGGAGCATTAAATTCTAAAAGTGAATTATCATCGGTATGAATAGGCGCGTCTTTGCTAAACCTAAGTATTCCTTCCCGATTCATAATTAATAAACTCATCAGGTCTCTCACAGTAGAAATGCCGATTCGAAATAGATCTTTACCTCGAATCTCATTTGACAAAACTTTATCAACTTCACTATAAGAAAGGCTGTATTCAGAGTCCGACCCAATCAGTAAATAGTCGTCACCAACAATTGATTCCCACATAGTCACTTTCTCAAAGTTTTCAGAAAAAGT
>JAPYPM010000308.1 GCA_029937635.1 Nitrospinaceae bacterium | reverse complement strand
AACCAATTTCGGATACAAAGATTTCTGTTTTACCCAGTCGGCGGTATTTCATTTGTAAATTGAGATTAAAGAGGAGTTTGTCATTCCCATTCAGTAGTAACGTAAATTTTATCCATTTAACTTTAAAAAGTTATGTGGCATGCAATAGTAATGTGTAATTTTTGTGTAAGTTTCTGGAGGAAACCTTTCTTCGAAAAATGACCAACGCCCCTATTCGATTTCAATAGTCTACGTGCTTTGTGGTTACACACCGTGTTATATTCTTTGTTGAGCTACGGCATAGAAACAAATATTGTGCTTTTTAATCATTTTTCTTCAAAACCAAATACCCCTGATTATACTCTGGATGTCCGATTAAGAAAATCATGAATAATATAAAGAGTAAGAAAAATATAAACCATTTAAAATGTTTTATATGCGGTGGCGCCTTTTGCTATTTATTTAGCCAAAAGGATTTCATATATTTTATTTCAAAGAAATATTTTGACTTGTACGAATGTGATAGTTGCAAACTTGTAAAAATATTGCCAGAACCAACCTTAGATGAGATTAAAAGTTTCTACCCAAAAAACTACTATGTTCACAATGTTGATTATGAAAAATCATTCATTGGATGGCTTTATAACTGTTCAATAGATGCATCCTTGAATAAGCACTACAAGGTACCTCAGCCAAATCTTTTTTATTTTTTCTTAGCACAGTTTCTCAAGAATCTAGTCGTAGGCGCACCACTATATCCTCCGAAAGCAAATGGTAGGTTTTTGGATATTGGTTGCGGATATGGTTATTGGGTGGAAAGACTCCAAAGCCATGGGTGGATAGCTCAAGGAATCGATATTATGGGAAAGCCTTCAGAGCGAATCGTTATAGCGGATTTTTTAGAATATGAGTATGAAGAAAAATTTGAATTTATTAGGATGTCAGGTGTTTTAGAGCATGTGATAGCACCTGAGAAATTTATTGAAAAAATTGGATCACTTTTATTAAACAACGATAGCATCTGTCAAATTTCTATTCCTCAAACAGATAGTTTTGGTTATAAGTATTTTAAAGAAGACTGGATTGGTTTTGAAGTCCCTCGCCATTTGCATAGTTTTAATATAGACAACCTTTCTGTCTTATTTGAACGATACAATATGAGAATTGTAGACGTTAGTTACAATACTTCGGGCGGAGCTTTTATTCATCAATTATCATTAAAATGGAAGATGAGGTTTGTCGTGAAACTCTGGGTGTTTTTTTATTTTTTATTCATTCCTATAGATTTATTATTAAAAAAAATGAAAAAATCAGTAGATGTGACATTAACAGTTAAAAAAATATAAGTTATTTACTTTAAAGAGATTATATAGATTTACTACTGGTTGGTATCATTCCCATTCAATCGTTTCGTGTCTGTAGGTTGTTGATTCTAAATATATTTTTTGCGTTCGTAACATCTTCGTAACTCCGTTTAATCTTCCCGGTCGATAAGTTGCCGACGGGCATTCCAGCCCGGCCAAAAAGGGTGTTCGTTTTTAATGTAGTGCACATAAAATTTTCGTCTCCATCTTTCAGGATGCGAGTTCTTATTCGCCCTATGAATAGTGTGACCATGAAGAAAAATAATATCACCTCTTTTATAGGTTAATTGGACCGGTTCATAACCCTCGGGAATTTTGCACTCCATTCCTATAGGATTATTTTGTAAAATTTCTCCTGTTTTATCCTTTTTCAGATAGCTTTTACTCTCGACAGGTAGGTCCCCTAGAAAATTGGTTCGCGGAACAACTATAAGTGCTCCGTTACTTTCATCTGCATCGTCCAGCGCCAAACCCATGACTAGGTAACTACCATGAGGAGCTTTCGGGGCAAAATTGTCTTGATGCCAAGCCGAGCTACCAAATGTGCTATTGGGCTGAGAAAAGAAAAATACCGAGCCGATTGGAATCATTCGGTGTTCGCAAAGCTGGTCGGCCATGGCTAAAATATCTTTGCGAATAAGTATTTTATGGAACTCTGGAGATTGGTGGATATTCAAGCGAAGGTTATATTTTCCTTTTGCCTCTATATTAGCTTTCGCGATCAATAGCCGGCAATCTTCTTCACTAACAACATTTTCTACCAAACAATAGCCGTTTTGTCGGTAAAAGTTTAATTGCGATTCTTTCAAATGGCCAGACTCCATCTCCAAGTGCATCCGTTTAAATTTTTCCATATACTGCCCAGGCTTAACTTTGGAAGAGTTGTCCCTTAAATTAAAATTACCATCTAGTAATGACCTGCATAATACTTTTCCAAACTAGCTGAACCATACAGATAGTCGCCTTTTTTGTTTCCATACCAGACCACTTCACGACACCAAGTTTGCCAGTCTTTCCAAGTTTGGGTCGATCTAGCAATTCGGTATTTGGATTTGATGCGTTTAAAGGAAGAGGGTTGATCCTTAAGTACTTGATTGTACATCCCAAGAATGTTGTATTCGGATTCGGTTTCTAAATCATCGTAAAGGTAAGGTTGTTTAAGGAGAGCATGATTAATCTTAATAGACTCAGCAACTAAAGGAATAGAGCCATAGTTTTGTGTTTTTTTTAGTAGAGTCTCCAAGAGTTTTCGGGATTCTGCATAGAAAATACCTAGCTTTCCTTCGGCAGATAGGCGTATCAATTGATATTCATCATCAGGCCACCAGATACGCAGCCACTCTTTAGAGTAATAATATTCAGGCCCCCCGTTTTGAATGATTTCGGCTCGCGAACAAAAATGATCCCGAATTTCCGCGATCAATGGAAAATCATTATTGTTTGCGTCGCAAAAGGATTCGATTATTTGACGATAGGAAATACCTGTTGATTCCGCCAAGAGGACGAGAGGAATCTGAAGCAATTTATCGAAATGAAGAAGGGCGGTCATCCAGGAGAAGGCACGCGTTTTTCGCCACATATTGCGAGGCATGGAGTTGGTTGCTATGACCAGTTGTTGTATTTCATC
>JAPYPM010000307.1 GCA_029937635.1 Nitrospinaceae bacterium | reverse complement strand
GGAGAAGCATTTTCTGGTCCCAGCATGAGACATGGGTTGCGACAGTATAGACAACACGATATGCACCACGGATCGGGGCATATGGGTAAAGGCACTTGTCCACAAATACGCTACACTACATCGGCGCCTGACGAATTTTTGAAATTAAAAAACCCACTAAAAATCGATTCGTTGAACTTGTTTGCAGGGGAGTCACTGTTTCATACGGACGCGCAACCGACAGCGTGCAAGGTTTGTCATGGATCAACTGGTAATGGAATGGGAATGATGGCACCTGGTCTTAACCCTCCGCCAAGAAATTTTTCCTGCTCTGAGACAATGAAAAATATATCAGATGGTCAGATGTTCTGGGTTGTGAAAAACGGATCGCCTGGCACAGGGATGAATGCTTATAAAAATTTAACTGATGAACAAGTCTGGCAAATCATCCTTTATCTTAGGACACTGGCTAACTAGAGGTGGGTAGAAAATTTAGTTAATGCTTTGAATATCTAATTTAAAAGAAGGTAATTTTTTGAGTGGTATATCAATTTATTTGACGACCTAATCTCGTAGGAAACAATTTTCTGATTTTCAAGATTATTTTTCTTTATATAGTTTGATCAAGTTAATAGAATTTTGAAGTGAGTAAACTGTGAAGTTTCTTTTCCTGATATTTACGGTCTCTTTTTTTGTATTTCTAGTAGCAGAGGTTTCCGCAGATAAGCAATTGGGTTCTTTAGATCGCTATCTATCCAACATATCCATCATCCTACTAAGCTGATTATCGCTTCACGCATTTGCCCTCAGTTGCGTAAAACCAAAAAAGCGCCTTCAAAGTACCTCCTTAAAAAAACCCCCTTGTTTGCTAATGCGAAAAATATTGAGCAAGGGAAATCACTTTATCAGACAGATTCACAACCGACAGCTTGTAAAATGTGCCACGGTGTTCGAGGTAATGGTAATGGACCCTTGGCGCGCGGGTTGGAACCTGCACCCAGATATTTTACCTGTGAAGAAATAATGAAATCTCTGCCAGACGGCCAGTTATTTTGGGTTATTAAAAATGGGTCCAAAGGAACTGCCATACCAGCTTTTAAATTTACCATGGTGAAACTCCTTAGGACTTTTGGAATGTGTGGAGTATATCAGAAGTGAAAAGACCAACGGAGAGGACTAACAATACGGTATTCTAAGTCACAGAAAGACCAGTAATATTCTTCTTCACACCAGTTATACTCGGTGGTATCATCTCTACAAGTTATTGAAAAATAAGACTTTATACAACTACAAACATGCTATAAACAAAAAAAGTATTTAGAATCAACGACTTACAGAGGCAGGACGATTGAATGGGAGTAGTTATTTATCTATAAATCATTGATTTATAATGATAATAAAGTTGCACAAAAGTTACTCACCTAAAATCAACTATTGATTTTAAAGCTGCATTTCCTTACAGTTACACAAAAAGTCGCACAAAACTGTGACTACTGAAAATCATAGTAACGTAAGACGCTAATTTGCCCCTAAAAAAACAAAACTACACTGACGAAGAAATACCCATTTTTGATGAAGCTTTCATCTACAAAAGAGGTGTCTATTGGCACTTTAGGATGTGGCTGAACAGCGAACGAAAATACGCACGCAAAAGCCTACGAAGATAAAATGGGCACATAATGAAGAAGGCGTTGAACGCAAACTTGAAATACCAAAACGAGTAAGGTGTTGGTGGACTGAAAATGCAGATAGCACCAACATTACTCACCATTCGTTAAGGACTGAATCAATGAATAATAGCCACACAGGGCAAACCGTTCTCAATTTTTATAAAAATTTACCTTTTAACTATTATGGGTCGATTGTGAAGAGCAAGTCAAATCAATCACTCAGCAGAGTCCTATTGAGGAACTGTACCCCCCCTTAAAAGGATTGGTCACACCATGTAAAAATATGTTGGAGATAGGTGGGGCAGGCTGGCTTTCAAATTCGCTTGCCTATAAGGAACATTCAAGCTCTACAGAACTTGGACTCACTTACAAGAGTCGATGGACTAATTAAATATTTATACCCGAGCTTATCTTTTTAAGAGTCGATGGGTTAAAGACTGGGATTCTATTCTTTTGTTTTCTTTTTATTTTTAAGATTTGTCTGTCCTTCTGACATTTTCATCAAAGCATCAAGTTTTTCCCTATCAAAGTTTCTTTGTCCTTCTATTATTTTCATCCTAGCATCACGAAGTTCATCTTCTGACCGTTTCATATATTGTTCAAGGTTCCAGAATTGCTGAATGTCATCCTTAAGACTCATTCCTTTAGTGTCATCATTAAGGAGCTCTCTCTTCTCTAGACCCATCCTTTTATATCTTCAAATAGCTTGATTCGCTCAGGAGCTAGTGATCCATTCTTGTAGAATGCTCTTTATTTATCTTGGTGTGGTCTAGCTCAAAGTTTGGGCCAATTTTTATTCTCTCATGATTAGCACTAGAATAGCCCCAAAGCTGAAAACTCTTTGTTTTTGGGGAAATATTAATCATAGGAATCTTTATAGACCAAGGAATTTTTAAAGAGCCTGATTTGATATGAACCATACTGATATCATTAGTGGCAACGGCTATAGGCAACTCCTGACCAACGGAAGTAATGTATAAAGCATCAATATTATAAATACTTTTCAATTCTAAAACTCCGTCTAGAAAAACAAACGCCAACGAATTACTATACACAAGACTTTTAATCTTTTTTTTAATATCTAAATCGATAAGTTTTGCCCCAGGCATTCCTCTGGAAGAGTCTTTCCAAAACCAATGATTCCCCACTAATTTATAAGGTCTATAGTTCTGGTAAACAAAATCATAAACCTCGGAGTTTGAATGAAAAGTAACAAGCCCCCTAGTCGAATGATAGTTTGAAAATAGAATTACTCGAGGGCGTTTGTTTCGCAATGAATCAATAATTTCATAACTTGCTTCTTTGGTCATGGCCCATTGCAG
>JAPYPM010000013.1 GCA_029937635.1 Nitrospinaceae bacterium | reverse complement strand
CCCAAGAATAGTTTGAATAAATTTATTCCGAAGAAAAACATTCGATTCAAAACAATAGGGATTATAGGTCATATAATTAGAAGAATTCTTTAAAGTGATGTTGTGTCTAAGTCAAAGTAAAACAACCTAAAAGACTTCAAGTTGACACAACTCAAATGGGTTGATAAATTTGAATATCTATATAATTTAAAAATATTAAAAGTCATGAAGGGAGTTGTGTGCGTTTAAAAAAAATTAAAACAAACAACTTAGTTTGGTTTGTTATATTTTTTATCCTTCCTTTTAAAATAGAAGCAAGCCAAGAGACAAATTTTCAATCTCAACGATATTACTCCGACGGAATAGAACTAAGCCGAGCCCAATATTGGGAAGAAGCTGCCGATGAGTTTCTAAAAGCTATTAAAGCTAACCCGAAGCATAAATTGGCATATGCAAACCTAGGAGTCAGTCTAAGCCAGCTTGGAAATCACAAAGAAGCTCTACTTGCTTTTGACGAAGCAATCTTACTTGGATACGACCACGCCTTACTACGCTATAACAGAGGGCTTTCTTTTGCCAAATTAAATTTATTTAAAGAAGCAACCCAAGAACTTGAGTTATCTCTAAAAATGGACCCCAGGAATGTCAAAGCAAATTATAACCTTGGTCTTTTATATATAAAACAAAATAAACATGATGATGCACAAAAGCAAGTCAACCAGCTTTACTCACGAAATAATAATTTATCTAAAAAACTTTTCGACTCAATACTCCCAAAGTATAAAGTAATGTCGGTGGATAATGGTGGTTCATTTACTGGAAGAGTTACTTTGAGTGGGAAAGTGCCTAGACCAAGGTTTTTTCCACTCATCGCATCACCCAACCTTAAATATTGTAACCGTATATCAGATGGTCAAGGCCACCGAATATTATTTGACTTTACTGTATCAGAATCTCGAGGACTTAAAGACACGCTAGTAAAAATAATTGGCATAGAAAAAGGAAAACCATTTCCAAGTAAAATCCAAAAAATAGTAATGAATCGATGCCACACACCAAAATATATCATTGGCGCTCGCAATGGAGAAACTCTACTATTAGAAAATACTGACCCTATTAGGCATGAGATTGTTGCATATGAGTTTACTAACAGGGGAGTTAACCAAAGAAGTCATCGCCCTGTGGATGCTAAAACTTCTCAAGCGAGAGATATTTTCGTAAAAAATAACACTGAAAAATTTTTAATCAAATGTAACCTACACCCATTTTTACAGTCACGTGGTGTGATAGTTGATAATCCTTATTATGCTATCACCGATGAGGAAGGTCATTTTACAATCAAAAATATACCACCTGGCAATTATACGGTGATTGTTTGGCATCCCTTTATACCTAATCTGCATGGAACAATAAAAATCGAACCAGAAAGCCAGTCAACTGTAAATTTTGATTTTGATGGAGAAAACGAGCAACGAAATATATACAATGATGATTGGAAAGGCTATCGTTTTGCACCGGTTTATAATAGCAAAAAAGAATTTTATGGTGGTCCTAGAGTTGACGATCCCGTAGAGATTTTACAAGTTTACAAAAAAATAAAGGATTAAATTAGAGTCCTTTAACTATTTTTTATTTTCATAATACTTAATGAGTGGTTCGATTTTCTCTGACCCTTTAATTTCAATAGCTACTTTTTCAGCATCTTTTTTTCTAGAAAATATACCTATGAAAACTCTATGAAGAGTTCTTTCATTATTTTTTAACAAAGTTGAAGAAATAAAAACGGGATAGTTATACTTGGCAAGTTTATTTTTAAGGCTATCCGCCCTTTTAAAATCTTGAAAAGAACCTACCTGAATTGCAAACCCTCGGGTTGGTTGATTATTTTTTTTTAGATTTTTAACATCTATCTCAGTGGGAATAGAACTACTTTTAGGAATTTGTAGAGTAGTTAAGGACGCACTGTTTCTTTTTGCACTTAAAATTAAACCACCTGACCTATTATAATCTTCTTTTTTAAGTGAAACGATACTCCCATTTAATCCAATATATTTCTTCATAGAGGGGTCATCAAGAGTATCAAAAAAAGTGAAGTCCCCAAAAGTGTTTATTTCTGACTCAATCAAAACCTGTTTACCTTTTATATTTTTAGGTTTTGATGAAATTATTTTTTGAAGAGAAGTATTTTCTTTGTTTGAAAAAAATTGAAACATTTCGCTCAAACTAAAACATAGTCCTACTATTACAAGAGTAAAAATTGAGGCGGTAGAAAAAAAATTACCCGGTGATTTCATTTGCATTAGGCCGTTGCTAAAATAATTAAAATCACTAAAAAACTAAATACTACATACGATCAGGAGCAGACACACCCATAACAGAAAGGCCATTGCGAATTGTAATACGAAGACAATTCATTAAAAACAATCGCGCTGAGGATAAAGCATGGTCATCACTTACAATACGGTTACGAGAATAGTACCTATGAAAAGTTCCAACAAGGTCTTGCAGATAAAATGCGATTCGGTGAACTTCTAATAGTTCCGCACTTTTTTCAATAGTTTCTCCAAAGGTCAGTATTTTTTTTATCATGATAAATTCTTCTTCATTTTTCAAAGGGGAGAGATCAATATCAGCGGAGTCTAGCAGTTTTATTCCATTCTCAGTTGCTTTCCGGAAAATACTGCAAATACGTGCATGAGCATATTGAATATAGAAAACGGGATTGTCGGCTGATTCTTTTTTAGCCAGTTCAAGGTCAAAATCAAGATGCGTATCAGAACTTCTCATTAAAAAGAAAAATCGTGTTGCATCTAATCCTACATCCTTAATAACGTCAGCTAGAGTCTCAAACTCCCCCGACCTAGTAGACATGGATACTTTTTCCCCGCCGCGTTTTAAAGATACAAACTGAATAAGCATTACCTTAAAAACACTTTCGTCGTATCCCATTGCCTTCAGTGCTGACTTCATCCTAGGAACATAACCGTGATGATCTGCACCCCATAAATCTACTATCCATTCAAACCCCCGATCAATTTTATTCTTATGATAGGCAATATCAGAACAAAAGTAAGTTTTCTCACCAGACTGTTTGATAAGAACTCGATCTTTTTCATCATTAAACTTTGAAGACTTTAACCAAACAGCTCCATCCTTGTCATAAACATGTTTCTCTTGACGAAGCCAGCTTACAGAGGTGTCAACTAATTTTTGATCGTATAGATTTTTTTCGCTAAACCACCGATCAAAGCTTACATCAAAATCAGAAAGGTCTTTTTTTATACCATCTAAAACGCTACCAAGCGCATATTCACGAAAAAATGGAAGAACTTGGTCTTCTGTTTTGTTGAGAAACTCGTTCCCATGTTTGTTTATTATATCCCTTGCTATATCCTTTATATAATCTCCCTGATAGTAATCAGCTGAGAACTCATTTACTTTACCTTGTAATTCTAGATACCGCGCCCATGTGGATCTACCAAGAGTATTCATTTGATTTCCAACATCATTAATATAATACTCCGTACTCACATCATATCCGGCTTTATCAAGTAGCCGCCCTAACATATCCCCCACTGCTGCTCCTCGTCCGTGGCCAACATGAAGAGGGCCTGTAGGATTTGCGCTGACAAACTCAAGGAGAACTTTTTTTCCCTGACCAGCATTAGATGAACCGTATTGATCTCCCTGCTCTGCCACCTTAACTAAACGCTCCAAAAAAAAGATTGGCTTCATTGTAAGATTAAGGAATCCGGGGCCAGCTATTTTAACCGATGCTATATTCTCTTCACTACTTTGAAGATGGCTAGATAATATTTCTGCAACTTCGTAAGGTTTTCTTCTTTCAGACTTTGCCAGTCCCATAGCAAGTGATGTAGAAAAATCACCAAATTTTTCTTCCTTTGGTTTTTCCACCACAATCTCAGGCATAACGGACAACTCAAGATCCCCATTATTTTTTGCTCGATCTAACGCGCTATTAATTAATTTGCGTACAAAATGTTTCATTTGATTCTTTAAATTTAACTAAAAAAATAATTTTTAATTTAGAGCTTGCCAAATAAAGTAACGATTAGAACTGAGGGAGGGTTAAAAGCTGGGTCGATTTATTCAATTACGAATAGATTCAATTTCTTTCTCCATTTTTTCTTCAAAGGCTTTTTTTTCATCTGCAAACTCCTTTTGTAATTCTACTGTTGCATATTGTATTTCTTCTGGCGGGATTCGATCATGGAGTTTTCTTAGTTTATCCTGCATCATTACATCTTTATCTGCAATTTTAGCTTGATACTCCCTACGAATGTCATTAATTTTTTCCTTTTGCTGTTTAGTTATTTTTTTTTTATTTTTTAGTTCGGGAACTAACTTTTCAGACCTTTCAAGACTAAGTTCCCAAGAGCTTTTTAAACCAGACATATATCAATCACCTTGCTAGTTTCGTTTTAATATCAAGATATCATAAACCATGCAACTCAGAGACTCAATCTCAAAAATAGTCATACTAGATTTAAAAAATATCATAAAAATATTTTTTTTAATTTTAAGTTGAAAGTTTCATTGAATATTAAACAGCTCAATACTTGTTGTTATACATTCGACCTTTTGATATTCTTGAATTAACATGTCTACACGAAAACGGTCTATTCTACTTAGAGATTTAAAAAATTATCTAACCTTTCTAAAAGATTATGGTTATTCGGAAATCCCCTCCGAGTTAGGTTCTACTCTTAAAATACAATCAGGCACAAACAAAAAATCCAACTACTCTATTGGTATAGACAAGCGATTAAACATGGAAACAAAACAAAAACTTACAAAAAAATCTAATATCAGCATCGAAGAAGTTCGTGAAGAACTAGGAGATTGTACTCGCTGCAACTTGCATAAAGATAGAAAAACAATTGTTTTTGGCTCAGGAAACCCCAACGCAGACCTTGTTTTTGTCGGAGAGGGACCAGGAGCTGATGAGGATGAGCAAGGATTTCCCTTTGTAGGTCGAGCAGGAAAAAAACTAACAGAAATCATAGAAAAGGGTATGAATCTCAATCGCGAGAAAGACACTTATATATGCAATATCGTAAAGTGTCGACCACCAAACAACAGGGACCCAAAACCGGATGAAATCACAGCCTGTAAGCCATTCCTAATAAAGCAACTACAAGCCATTCAACCCAAAGCAATTGTTGCACTGGGCAAACCTGCCGCAAGCACCTTATTAGGAAGAACTGTGCCAATTATGAAAGAACGAGGCAATTGGTATGAATATGAAGGTATTCCCCTTATGCTGACGCTGCACCCGGCCTACCTTTTGAGAGCTTATACAATTGAAAATCGACGTAATGTTATGAATGACATGAATAAAGTTTTAAAAAAACTTAAACAATAAAAGTTATGAAAAAGAATTATTGAATTTTGAATAGCATTAAATACATACCCCTTATCCCCTACCACAACATCATATTATCTGATTTTGAAGAACCTTTTGATTTTTACAGATACTAACCAACGTAAATAATAGTTACGTAAAAATCATTCTTTTAAATAGCTTAAAGAGATTTTTTCACTGGGAAAATTAAATAAACTCATCATTAAACCAGAGGAAAGATAGTTATAATATATGAAATGGTAGTGGTGGTGTAGTTATAGTTTCGACCTAATAAGGGTATCTAGCTAGGAAGATTATATAAATGGTTTATAAATTAATAAGGTCAGCATATTTAGGATCAAAAGATTACATGACACCGTTGGAGAATGAGCTAGATGGAATAATTGCTATCCATGATCAACTAGTCTTATCCTCAAGTGTTCCAGTTAAATCTTTATGGTCATTAAATACTTGGCATAATCCAAAAATTTTAACCATTGACTCCATCAATGACGGTGCAAAAAAACTGAAAAACATACAACGAAATTGGTGCTTATATTCCTATCAATTTCATCGACGTGCAAAACTAATTCAAGAAAAACTACCCTATGTTTCCGCAAAACCTCTAAGCTTTCCCTGCAACCTACCCACCTCTCCAATGGGTTCATGGACTCTTCTTTCTGAAAACCAAATCCTAGCGTCCTCTAACTGTTCCAGTCTTTTCAAGAACGGAGAAATAATATTTGAGGAAAATAAGGAAGGTCCTCCAAGCCGAGCCTACCTTAAATTGTATGAGACATTAACTAAAATAGAAAAACTTCCCAAGCCTGGTGATTTTTGTATTGATGCGGGAGGAAGTCCCGGCGGATGGACTTGGGTATTACAAAAACTTGGAGCACAAGTCATATCGATAGATCGAGCGCTCTTAGATCCAAGAATAGCCTCTCTTCCAAATGTAAAGTATTATAAAGGGGACGTTTTCTCCATAAAACCGTCTGATTACGATAAAGTAGACTGGTTATTCAGCGATGTCATTTGCTTTCCAGAAAAGCTATTTGACTGGATATCTTTATGGTTCGAGTCTGGGAAGTGTAATAATTTTATTTGCACAATTAAATTTCAAGGCTCACCAGATTATAATTCCGCAAAAAAATTTTTAGAGATTAATGGGAGTCAGGTTATGCATCTATATAACAATAAACACGAGCTAACATTTATACATATAGATAAAAAATAGCCCTGACAAACCACAAGACAAACGATTTTTTTAAATCATTAATTACAAAACAATAACCAAGTTTATAAAACCATTTAATGAGTCTAAGGTGTTTTTAAAAAAACTCACATACACAACCTGGGGATTACTAACACTTGCAATCACACTAATGTTTGTCACCCTCAACAACGTCAAAAAAGAAAATGAATATGATTGGACGCAGCAATTTGAACAGGAAGGAACCAAAAATACTCGCATTCTTGAAAAGCAATTGGAAACCATAGCACAAGAACTAACCGGGGTAGCATCTCTTTTCAGAGCTTCAAAAACTGTCACTCGCTCTGGGTTTAAAGCATATACTTCTTCGATATTAGATAAGAACGATTTCATAATATCACTTAAATGGATTCCGCTGGTTCAACAAGCCCAGCGAAGTGCTCTTGAGTTAATGGCTCAAAATGATGGTTTTCTTGATTTTAAATTCACTGCTTTTAGTCAAAACTCAACAGTTATTAGGGCTCCAATAAAAAACGAGTATTACCCCATTTACTTCACAGAATCTCACTTTGGTAAAAAGGAATTTTTAGGGTTTGATATCAGTAGCAAATCAAATCTTAAAAGTTTAATCAATGAAGCAAGGGATTCAGGGGAAGTCGTTGCTTCTAGCGCAGTGAGTTTTTTTAACGGACCCTCTAAAGGAATTACAGTTTTATTTTTTTCTCCTTTTTATAAAGAGGGCTTTATCCCAAAAACAATTGAAGAGAAAAGACGTTTGTTCTCAGGTGTTGTGTTGGGGACTTACAATGCAAAAAAAATGATAAAGAAGATAATTAATCCTTATCTAGGGACAGGAATGTTTTTAACCGTATTTGATAAAGACCGAAAAAATGAACTCTTTGGCAAACTCAAAGAAAACTTGGCAATCAAAAAAGAAATAGGGTTGCGCTTTTCTCAAATTCACTGGTTTCTAGTTTGGCAGGGAAATTTCGAATTCCAAAATGGGCCAAACAAGTTACATTATTGGCTCTCGGCAGCCGTCTTAGTGCTGATAGTATTTTTTGCAGTGATTTTTCAAATACTTTCTTCTAGAGCTAGACGTATTGAAAATGAAGTGAACACTCGAACCCATGAGCTTAAAACCATAAAAAATGTATTGGAGGAAAAAAACTTATCTTTACACGAATTGATTAAAGTAAAAAACGAATTAATGGGTATAGCCTCTCATGACATACGCAATCCACTAACATCAATTAAGGGTTATTCAGGGTTTCTTTTAAAAAAAGGAAGTTCATTAAGCGAGGAAACACGCAATAATTTCCTTAAAATTATCAACTCTGCTAGTTGCAATATACTGGAATTATTAAATGCATTACTTAGCTTATCCGCCATCGAAAGTGGACAGCTCACTCTAAATCTGCAATTGGGGAATATCCGTGAACTGATTGAAGAACGGATTGGCCTATATAAACACCTCTCCATAGAAAAAAACATTCATTTTAAAATCAATTGTGAAGAAACCACAGTAATTTCATTCGATAAACCTAGAATCGGCCAAGTATTAGACAATCTCTTAACTAACGCAATAAAATTTTCTCCTGTAGCTGGAACTATTGAAATAAAAATTGAACCCGGTAAAGGGAGTTTACGCGTTACTGTAACAGACGAGGGACCGGGCATAAAAAATGAGGACTTAGAAAACTTATTTCAACCGTTTAAAAAATCCAATTCAGACTCAATAAATAAGGGAACTGGGTTAGGTCTAGCAATCGCAAAAAAAATGATAGAACTCCACGGAGGGACCTTGACATTCATCCCATCACAAAACCAAGGAGCAAGTTTAAGTTTTGAACTTCCAGAAAACTCACCGTCCCCTTAACTTAAATTTTTGTATTCAATTGCACCGGGTCTGAGTCAGAAGCGAAGGAGGCCTATGACTCAGACATTAGGTACAGGCAGGATAGAATATTAGAAAACAACATAAGATTTACCATAAATTAAAATATAGTGAGTATGTCAAACCTACCTTAAACCAAGCTTACGTCTTCATTTAATCAAAAGCTCTTATTAAAACTTCTTCTTGTATTAGCTTTTGTCGATTTGTTTAAAAAAGATTCTAAAAACTTTTGGCCCAGGTTATTTTCTTTTAGTAATTTTTTAAAAATTGTGTTTTTATCTAAAATATATTCTGAAGAAAATATAAAGCGTTCATTTCTCAGTTTTCCTTTGCGGTCCAAAATCCGAATTACATACTCCATACCATCTCCCCTTTACATAACAAGCAACACCCAAAGTATTTTCAAGAAAATATAATTCTTTAATAATATTTATAGCAATACTTGTGCCCTAATAAACATATTGTCTATAAGTTTTGTTAAGGAATTGATTTTAAAAGAGGTCTGTATAAATATAAAATTACTATGGCTTAGTTCTTAGGAACCGATTTTGTGAGGTCATATTTTTGAACCATCCTATAGAAACTAGATCTACTTAATTTTAACTTTTTTGCAGTCTCTGGAATATCTCCATTGGTTAGGTCTAAAGCTCTTTGCAGAACTTGGCGAACTGATTCGTCAAAAGGGTCAACAAAACTCCCCTTACTAAAAGGATATTGCAACTCATTACCATCGCCAGCCTTTTGTGTCATTTGATTTTTAATATTGCTTGGCAAGCTACCTTTATCAATATAGTCGGACTCTGCCATTATCATTGCTTGATAAATCACATTCCCAAGCTCTCGCACATTACCAGGCCAAAAATAATTAACTAATACATCCATAGCCTCAGGCGTGATTAAAGATATTTCTTTTTCAAATTCTTTTTTATATATGGTAACAAAGTGTTTAGCAAGACTTGGGATATCATCCTTACGCTCTCTTAATGGTGGAATAGTAATTGGAAACACCGCCAACCGATAGTACAAGTCTTCACGAAAAGACCCGTTCCTGATTTCTATATTAAGATCTTTATTGGTAGCAGCAATAACTCGAGTCTTAGTAAAAATCTTTTTCGTCCCACCTATCCGTTCAAAGCTTTTTTCTTGAAGGTAACGCAACAATTTAACTTGGGTATTTAATGACATTTCCGCAACTTCATCAAGGAACAGCGTTCCTCCGTCAGCAAGCTCCAACCTCCCTTTCTGAGTTTCCGTTGCGCCCGTAAAAGAACCTTTGTTATGGCCAAAGAGTACACTCTCCTGTAAATTTTCAGGAATAGCTCCACAATTGATATCGACAAACAGGCCTTTTGAAAAACGACTATTCTCATGAATAGCCCGTGCCATCAATTCTTTTCCCGTTCCACTCTCACCAAGAAGCAGAACTCCGGCATTACTAACACCCACTTTTTGGACTTTATCTAATGTGTCAACCAAAGCTGAGCTCGTTCCCACAATGCCTATGCCACCGTGTTCCTTATTTAATTGACCTTTAAGGTAGGTCACTTGCCCGATCAAGGCATTCTGTTCGATCGCTTTATCCAGGACGGAAAAAAGACGAAGCTCATCAAAAGGCTTAACAATATAATCAAATGCTCCAAGCTTCATAGCCTTAACAGCAGAGTCAGCATCGTCAGAACCTGTTACCATGATGACAGGCAAACCAATCTTGGTACTCTTAATTATTTTCAATGTTTCCATGCCATCCATCACTGGCATGGCCATATCTAGGAAAATTGCAGAAGGATTTTCATCAAGCAGATCAAGGCACCGCTTGCCATTCTCCAAAGCCATGACTTCATGGCCTCGGTCCTCAAACAAAACCTTAATCAACCCTCTAATCTCAGGATCATCATCAACAGTAAAAATTAATGCCATAAATCAATTAAACAGTTATGACTTTAAAAGGGAGAAATAGAATTTACAGTAAAATTTGAGTCCTCAGCTATCTTGCGACATTGTTGCTTTGAACCGTCGCATCTCATAAAACACCCAGCCCAATAATCGCATTCAACATCAATCCACCAACGACTAATCGAATGAGTATCCTCTCCTTTAATCTGAACTGTGTCATTGAGGTCAATTTTATCAAGAACAATCTCATGGGGCACATTAGAATTCATTTTACCCTCTAGTCTTTCTGCCTTCGGATACCAATTAAGAGCACTGCCAGGTTTTCCACAGCCAGAAATTCCTGTAAAAACAAAAATAATAATAAACATCAACAAAAAATTTACAACGAAACCTGACTTTTCATTCATCTATAACAACCTCATTAATTATTTCAAAACCATTAACACAATAATTGAACAACTATACGGTAAGAAAATCAATAATTCTAGTACGATAAGTTTAAGCAGAAATTAACATTTTTTAAGTGACGCTGATTAAATCTTTAAATTTAATTTGCAAGATAACCTATTTTTTTATTGTCATATTAAGTTTTTCAAAAGCTACCCGTCGATGCGAAATAGCATTTTTTTCCCTAAAGTTCATTTCAGCGAATGTTTTTTCATGATGATCAGGAATAAATATAACATCCCATCCAAATCCGTTTACACCTCTGATGCTAAGTGAAATTTTTCCCCTTATTTCACCCTCTCCCAAGAGCATTTCCTGACCGTCATAAATAGCTGCCACACAAACTGCAAAAGCCTCACGGTTTTCAAAACCTTCCAACATTTTCAACAGTCCTTGACAACCAACACTAACCTCAAACCATTTTATCAATGCTCCAGGAAGACCATTCCATGCTGTAAAACTTAATCCAGAATCTTCCACTAATACAGGACACTTAAGTTTATCAAACGCCTGCTGTGCTTTGTGGGCAACTACATTGCTTACATCAGTAGCCTGTATTTCATCTATATCGAGACCCGAAACCTGATCGAGGGGGTTATCCAGAATGCACGAAGCTTCGCGAACTTTATCTGTATTACTGGTGACAAACTTTAACTTTTTCCACATTCTATTTTCACCTACCCTTGTCTGAATAGTAAACGCATGATATACAGTTTAGATTTTCATTATGTTTGGTTATATTAAACCCAACTTTAATTAATACCAGTTTTTGTTATGCGAATTTCTACGATAAATAAAATATTTTTGTTTATTTGCATGTTTGGTCTCACATCATGCGCTGTGATTTTTGAAAATAATTACGATGTCATGGCGCGTCAAGCACTTTTTAAATTAATGAAATCGCAAGAAAACTATCGTATTGAGCACGATAAGTATGCAAGTAAGTTAGTCCAGCTTTCAAGTCACGGCCTGAAATACAATACTGGAATTGTTTATATTGAAATTCATTCTGCTAGTAAAGACGAATATCGAGCCATATCTCTTCCCGCTGAATCATCCACTGCTAGAGTTTTCATATATGAGACAAGTAAGGGAGGATATTACGAAGCCGATGAGGTAGAAGTTTCAAAGTACGTACTTGGGGCACTCAATTTCATCCGCAGTGAAAAAGCAAAACAAAAAACAAATACTCTATTATTTTCTATTCTATTAGGCTCTCTAGTTATTTTAGGGTTTCGTTTCGTTTCTAGATATAAAGGGGAAGGGAATAACAACGCTCTAATTTCCTACTTTATTAGTCTGCCTCCACTAGGGTGGGCTGTTGCTGCCCTTAACCATTTGAGCAACGATGTTATTTTCAGCTCAAAGATCCTAACACTTTCTTGGGTCGCAATCGCACTCTCCCTGTCATGTGTTTTAATTACGATTAGATGGCTAAAAAACAAAAAGACCTTAAGTTCTCCAACTCCTATTATAGGACTCGCAGGGTGCTCCCTATTCATCTCACTTATTAGCCTTGGGAGTATGGCCTATACTTTGATTAAATATTATCCAACATAAAATCTTTATTGAGTAATAGCATATTCATTTTGCCCCCCCTACCCCAGAGTACTAATGTTCGGAATCGACCATCGCAGCTCAATTTTAACTTAAAATTTAGCAAACAATAAAACAAAGACCTAGCATATTTCTCGAACATAAATTATATTAATTCGGTGCATATCTATCAGGTTGTTTTTTTGACTTCATTATTAAATAAATCCTGAAACGATCTAGACAATTTTCTTCATTTTAAAAATTCGCATTATTACGATGAAACCCAAGAATTTAATTGGCTTTCCCTATTCACACCTTCAAGAATTTCTGCTCGAGCACGGGACAAAACCCTATCGAGCCCACCAAATATTTATATGGCTTTATCATTACAAGCTTTATGACTTTGATCTCATGTCTAACTTATCAAAAAAATTACGTTCTCTATTGAAAGAACATTTTTATATCTCGTTACCCCTGATAAGCAGCAGAACTAAGTCACAGGACGGCTCGATAAAGTACCTATTCGAGTTAAAAGATGGCCTGACAATTGAAAGTGTTTGGATGCCTTCAGACAAGCGCAAGACCTTATGCGTATCGAGCCAGGTTGGATGCCGCCTTGCATGCGCCTTTTGCATGACAGGAAAAATGGGACTAAAGCGTAACCTTGAAACTGATGAAATTATTGGACAGTATCTTGCGGTAAATGAAAGTCTATCCGAAGAAAACCAAGTAACCAACATTGTGTTCATGGGAATGGGCGAACCACTTGATAATTATGATGCCACCATTAATGCCATACGACTTATGATCATGCCAGAAGCCTTACGCATATCTTCTCGGAAGATTACTTTATCTACTGCCGGGCAAGTAGATCTAATTCAAAAGTTTAAAAATGAAGATATACACGTAAATCTTGCGATATCTCTAAACGCCACGGACAATAAAACTCGTGAAGAAATTATGCCAATCAATAAAAAATACCCAATAGAGGCACTAATAAACTGTTTACGAGAATATCCACTCAAACCATCTCGGCGATTTACCTTTGAGTACGTCATGCTAGAGGGTATCAATGACCGGGACGAAGATGCTAAACGTTTGTCCAAATTACTTCACGGCATACCCTGCAAAGTAAATCTAATTTTATTTAATAAGTTTTCTCCTTCTGAGTTTGACCCCCCAAGCGAAGAACGTGCTCACGCATTTCAGCAATACCTCTTATCAAAAAATCATACTGTTTTTATACGAAAAAATCGAGCAACAGACATCCTAGGTGCCTGTGGGCAACTGGCTGCAAAACCATTATCACTAGCACCTGTAGGAATTTAAATAATTTGGTATGATGAGTTCACTTGAGTTAACTAAGTCTAAAACATTAGATATTTCCATTGTTATACCTGTTTATAACGAGCGAGAAAACCTCATTCTACTTGACAAAAAAATCACTAAAAGTATAAAACCGCTTAATAAAAAATATGAAGTAATTCTAGTGGATGACGGAAGTATTGATGGCAGCGTCGACCTCATACGTAAATTAAAAAATGAAAACCCTTGTCTACGGCTAATTCGATTTGATCGCAATTATGGCCAAACAGCCGCTTTCTCTGCAGGCTTTAGCAAAGCTCGCGGTAATATTATTGTTACTATGGATGCTGATTTACAGAATGACCCTGCTGACATTCCCCTACTCCTTGAGAAAATAAATGAATACGACGTTGTGTGTGGCTGGCGATATAAACGTAACGATCCTTGGGTTAAAAAACTATCTTCAAGAATAGCTAATGCGGTGCGAAATACCCTGAGCGAAGAATCCATAGCTGACACAGGTTGTTCTCTCAAAGCATTTCGGCGAAAATGTTTCCAAAATATTAAATTATATAATGGAATGCATCGCTTTTTTCCAACATTGATGAAAATGGAAGGTTTTAGCGTTACGCAGGTAAAGGTTGGGCATTATCCTCGCGTGCATGGTTACTCAAAGTATAATATTAGTAACCGCTTATTTGCTTCATTCAAAGACCTTTTGGCTATCCGATGGATGAAAAAAAGACAAATTAAATATGATATTATCGAGGAGGATTAATTAATGACGGCAACCTACTGGCTGGTTATCGGTTTTATAGGCCAGATCGCCTTTGGAGCAAGGTTTGTGATTCAATGGTTGGTCTCCGAAAAAAAGGGGGAGAGTACGATTCCTATTGCTTTCTGGTATTGTAGTATAGCAGGAAGTGTTATTCTGCTGACTTATGCAATACACAGAGAAGACCCGGTTTTTATTGTAGGGCAAAGCCTGGGTTCAATTATTTACGTCCGTAATTTAATTCTCATTGACCGAAAAAAAAAGTCCCTTTCAGAGACTAATCAAAATAATGAATAGCTGGAAAATTAGATTTTTAGGGATAGGACTCATGGTACTCGGAGGATTTTTGTTTGTGTGGGCTGTGCGAGATATAACCTCTGAATGGCCGCAGATCTTTGTCGGGCTCCTTTCTGTCTTTAGCACATCAATGGGATTTGGACTGCTCATTATGCCATTAGATGACATGGCCGAAGTTGAATCAAAAAACAATATGGAAACCAAAAAAAACCCATAACAATTCCCTCGTTGACAAGAAGACTTTTATTATTCCCGCCCAAACAAAATATACTCATAAGTTGTTTGAAATAAAAGACTTTTAAAGCTCTTGACATTAGAAAAACTGTATGATATTTCTTTCACCTTTATGTCTCAATTGGGTTATTATGTCCCGGTTTATTTAGTGCTGATTTACTATATTTAAAAATATGATAAGTGACCAAACTTATAATTAGTCGCTGATTATTAAATATAATTGAGTCTGGTCTTTCATAAAGACTTCCTTTTAATAAAAATAGAGGCCTCGATGCATCATTTGCCTGAGAAACCAAAAACCAAAAACTCTATATTTACCGTAATCATTGCCCTGATATTTTTCTATGGGATAGGTCACTTGACTCCTGCTTTCATCCCGGCTTTAACGTCACCTTTATTTAATTTAAATGGACCTTCTCTTGCCCATGCAGAAGAGGATGAAGAGGATGAAGAGGATGAAGAGGATGAAGAGGATGAAGAGGATGATGGAGAAGAAGTGGCTGAAGGAGAAGAAGAAGAGGATCTTTCCTACCTTACCGATATTGGGCCGGCAAAAGATCACGAGTTTGAAGAAGTATCTTTTCTTGGATTAAGTAATCGAAAGTTCACTTGGTTTGCAGCTCAAATACATATCCTATTTGCTTCCTTTATACTGGGCTGCCCAATGTTCGTTGTAATCATGGAAGTAATGGGGGCCCGCCGAACTCAGGGTGTTCGTAAAGCTATTATCTTATCAAATGTTTTTCTTGGAGTTCTCATAGGAGTTGTAATTGGAATAACCTTTGAGGTTATTGTCGGGATTCATCATGGTGTTCTCTTTGGAATGTGGGCCTGTGCTTTTGGAGCTCTCGTAGTCAGTTTCTTAAACTATTTTCATAGATGTATGAACTTAACCGTCTCTGGCATAGTCGGTGCTATATTTGGGACAATCATTGCTTGTGCCTTAACCCCTGTTGAAACTTTACATGCAGATGGTGTTATTCTTGCCGTAATAAATGGGCTAGTTGGAGGTCTTCTCGCTAATGGCATCATGTTCGCTCAATCAGATTTTAAATTTGAGCGCCTAGCCCACGAGGTCACAAAAGTTATTGGTTTTGCCTATAGTTTTACTGCCCTATCAGGTGGTTTGTTCCTATTCGTTATGCTAGTAATTTACAGCGATTTTATATCCTACCTTGTGTCATCTTTTCCTGTTTTATTTATGGTCATCTACCCAACTCTTTTCATATTAGAAACGATCATCATGTATATTTACGTATACTCATGGGATCCGTTGAATAAGAGTAATAAAAAGGGGAGACACATTGTTATAGGAGTTATTCTTAACGTTTTAGGGTTATCGTTACTCGTAGCCTTGGATGGTCCGACAACCTTCATGCAAACACCCCCTCTACCACTTGACCAAATAACCAATATCAATGAATGGAGCAAAATAACTAATGCTGCCTGGATGCCACTTAACTACCATCGACTCGTCGGCAATGGGACATTTGGCGGATACATGGTTTGCGTTATCGGTGCATACATGTACCTGTGGTCTGAGAAAAAAGAAGAAAAAGAATATTACGACTGGGTTGGTTATATTGGAAACATTATAGGTGTAGCAATAATGATTCCGCTACCAGCGATGGGATACATTTTTGTCCGTGAAATTTATCAATACGATGCAACTATCGGCATGTATATCATGTCAGACCGCGAATCTATGTTCATGCTGGTTCAAGGCCTGCTAGTTGGGACTATGTTCAGCTTGAGTAACATATACATGTGGGTGAGCATGAAACGTATCGAAAATGCAGAACGCTTCTTCCCCGCTATGAAGTTTGGGTTTGTCCTGATCGTGATTGCAGCAACCATATGGTTCACACCAAGACGTTTCTTTGCCACTATGATGCCTGAACCAGGAATGGACTCAGCTATGGTGTTGCCTGATAACCTGGCTTTTCTTGCATTGATGATATCGAAAAATACGGCTGCCTTCGCTCTGGTTACAGTTACTTTTGTTAATTACATATTTTATACAATCGCAACCAAAACAGGGAAAGTTCATTATGGAAAGATCAACCCACTTGGCATTTATTGCCTGATATTTCTTGGGTTCGCAGATATATGGTTAATGAGCTGGATGGGTACCATACGCTCACTTTCTCGAATGAATTGGCATGTTTACAAAGTGTATAAAGATGTAACACCGGAGAAGTTTGCTCCCACGTTGGCAGAGTCTGGTTTCCATGTAACGACCATTGTTTGGACATTCTTTCTTATCATGACATGTATCATCTGGTTAGGAATAAAATACCCTAAATCGAAGAAAAAGGCTGAGGAGGTTACTCCACAGGCGACGCCACAGGTGGCGGAATAACATTTCAGGAGCGTTATAATGCAACAACAGTCTTTTTTTAAAACCTTGACAAAAATGTCTTTAAAGTTTCTGCCATTGGCAGTTGTTATTTGGTTCATTGTCGCCTGGTTTGAATTACCGCGCATTGCTAGTTGGGGTTTTGCTGGAGTGGTAATGATATACTCCTTTCTTCTGTCTCTTCCACCAAAGAAAAAAACAGAAATATCCTTCGGAAAAAATATTCGGATTAAGCTACCAATCATACTTACTCTTGCAGGAATAATATGGGTTTTCGCTGGCAAACTTGGATTCCCCATCTGGTGGCAGATAGAGTTTGTTGCATTTTCCTTTGTAGGACTAGTATATTTTCTTATTCTCGATTCCAGACCTCTTAAACCCGAAAAGTCTCAATGGAGTTCAACTTTTCGTTTACTATCAACTTATGCTTTGGCCTCGGGATTATTTATCACCATAACAGCTCAGCTGCCTCAATTTAATCCACAACACGAGATAGAGAAATTAGAACGGCCCCCAATAAAACTAAGTGGCCTTGCGGGTCCCGAAGTTATTGCAGCAGGCCGAGAAGTCTTTGGTAGTAACAAATGCTTCAATTGTCATAAGGTATTTTGGGAAGGGAATTCAGACCGTGGCCCTAATCTGGGCACCAGACAGATAGGACTCTATTCAGAGGATTATATCAGGGAACAGATTTTGGATCCGCGAAAGGATCAGG
>JAPYPM010000306.1 GCA_029937635.1 Nitrospinaceae bacterium | reverse complement strand
ATTGAAGAAAATGGAGTTATAAATAAGGCGTGGCGACTTAATGATGCCGAGAAACAGGCATTCATCACAGAGTATTTTAAGGACAAGAAAATCTTGATTGCTGATGGGCATCATCGCTATGAGACCGCATTAAACTACTACAATGAAAATAAAAATGAGGCGGATGACTCGGTTCACGTAATGATGGTTTTTAACCAACTTGGAGGCTCAATCTCTAGTAGTCTATCTGATTCATAGACTTATTAAATGCCCTATGCCTTTCGATGAGGCGGAAATTATGAATCAGGTCGGAAATTTTTTTAGCGTGGAACCTATAGATGAGGGTGTCGAGAAAAATAAAATTCGGAAGGCGCTTGACTCTGCTGATGCTGGAGACATTGTTTTTTATGTATATTTTGGACAAGGGCGAGGTTGCTGTATAAATGTTAAAGAAAAAGATAACATTCTTTCAATGCTGGACACAGATGAATCAGTCGAGTTAGCGGTGCTTGATGTTGCTCAACTTCACACCGTAATTCTTAAAAACATTTTAAATGTCGACACGAAAGAACACGATAGTCAGAAATATGTGACTTATAAAGTGGATATGATAGAAGCGATGAATCGAGTTGATTCAGGAGAATTTGATCTTGCATTTTTCATGAATGCCACTCGCGTCGGCGATGTTAAAAATCTTGCGGAAAAAGGTATTCGTTTACCTCAAAAAGCAACCTTCTTTTATCCAAAACTTCTTTCTGGATTAGTTATCAATAAATTTGATTAAAAATTGATAGCTTTTTTGATCTCGGGTAAAGATAATATTAATTTTTCTAATTCCTTATCATTTAATTGTTTTGTGCTATTCGAGTCATACTCTGGATATATTTTATTAGAATTTTTGTCAATTATTTTTTTTTTAATAACGTAGTAACCGGAAAAGGATTTAGCTGTGGTCATTTCTTCACGAGTTATTAAAGTTTCATAAGTTTTTTCTCCGGGCCTAAGCCCAACAATTTTTATTTTACTTTTAGAGTTAAATATTTTTATTAAAACTTTTGCAAGATTGATTAATTTCACTGCCGGAGATTTTTTTACAAATATACTTCCGCTGCTTTTAAGCAATGTAGATTTTTCAATCAAATCAAGAGATTCTTCTATTTTCATCAGAAATCTTGTCATATTTGGTTCTGTAACTGTCAGGTCTTTTTTTTGCAAAATTTGATTTACAAATAAAGGCACAACAGAACCTCTAGTATATAATACGTTGCCATATCTAACGCAGTTAATATTAGTTTTTTCTGGGAAATCAACACCAAGGGCTAATTTTTCCATCAAAGCTTTGGTCATTCCCATTGTATTAATTGGGTAAACGCTTTTGTCAGTACTTAGTAATGTTAAATTTTTAACTTTATTAGATATTGCGGCTTCTATTACATTTTTGCTTCCAATAATATTAGTTTTGATGGTTTCCCAAGTTGCATTTTCGCAAGAGGGAACTTGTTTTAAGGCTGCTGCATGAAATATTACATCTACACCCTTGCATACCTGTGTAATTCTCTCTTCATCTCTAATATCACCGAGAAAAAAACTAAGTTTACTATTATTATAATCCCTTGCCATCCTATCTTGTTTGCTTTCATCTCGACTGAAAATTCTAATTTCTGCATAAGTTTCAGATTTTAAGAATTTTTTTACAAAAGCATTCCCGAAAGATCCTGTTCCACCAGTAACTAATAGTGTTTTGTTCATGGCTTAATTATATCCGAGTATATTAAAAGTGACTTGTATTATTTTTTCAATTATCGGGAAGACTTACTTCAGGTCATTTTTCGCTGGAGATATGAGAAGATCCCACTGTTTATAACAGATTTTGGGTTCAGTTTCATTAATTTGTTGTGGACTGAATCGTTTGCTACCGATAATATGCCCCTTATCAAAAATCTTATTTTTATATTTGTATTGCTTCTTACACGAGTTATTGCAGGCAATGGCTTTATTTTGGATATGGCTGAATTCTCTCTTTTACTCGACAAGTTCGAGGTGAAGTATTAAAAACCAAGACCTCCTTCCCTTTCATTTGAAATGAACTCGCTTGTGTCGGTTTTGAAAAATCGGTGTTCCATGCAATAGAGAAAAATGAATCGGAGGTGAGGGGAATTACATGGGGTTTGCAGAAATGTTTCGCATGATTAAACTTGCGGCAGCTAGTATTCTAACTGTCTCTAAGTTTCCCTGCGATTAACTTTTTACATTTAGACCTGAGCTATAAAAATACATATAACATTTAATCTATTTTAGGTCTATCATTGATCCAGCAAGAGTGGTGGGATTTAATCTGTAGATTCAAACTTTAAGATACTTAAGACCATGCGGTTCACCTTAAATATATGTGTTTGTTATCAACTTTTTCTATTGAACTGTCCGCAGGTTTTTAGATCTAATATTTAAAAGAACTTTAGTTATGAAAATTATTTCGGCTGAATTTCTTACGGGCGCAGTGTCTTGTAAGCAGTACCCTGATTCTGTGTGTCCGGAGTTGGCATTTGTTGGTCGTTCTAATGTTGGCAAATCTTCTTTAATAAATTCCCTTCTAAATAAAAAAAAGCTTGTTAAAACGAGCCAGACTCCTGGAAAGACTCAAGAGATTAATTTCTTCAATATCAATAATGACTTTATTTTTGTGGATCTTCCTGGCTACGGATTTGCTAAAGTTCCTCAATCTGTGCAAAAAAGATGGAAAAAAATGATTGAAGATTACCTCCTTAGACGAAAAACTCTTTTAGCGGTTATTTTTATTATTGACCTAAGGCGCAATCCATCTCCATTGGATCTCGATTTACAGCGCTGGCTTGAGGCCTGTGAGGTTGAGTATTTACTTGTAGGGACGAAAGTTGACAAGCTGTCTCAGTCAGAAGCCAAAAAACAAGTAAACAAACTGAACGTTGCTTATTTTAATAAGGGTAAAGACAAACTTCTTGCTTACTCAAGTAAAAGCAGTAGAGGAAGAA
>JAPYPM010000305.1 GCA_029937635.1 Nitrospinaceae bacterium | reverse complement strand
GACATTCACTCGTAAGGCTGCAGAAGAAATGAAAAGACGTATTTTGGAAGCCTTGAAACGAGGACTCAACCAAACCTCTCCAGAATCGCCACATCAGCAGCAAACCTGGGAACTTGCAAAATTAGCTTTAAAAAATGATTCGAAAAACAATTGGCGATTATTAGATAATCCAAACCAGTTAAAAGTTCTTACAATTGATTCATTCTGCGCTAGCCTTATAAAACAAATGCCTATACTTTCATGGATGGGTGGCCCTTTAGATATTGTCGAAAATGCTTCTGACCTTTATAAAGAAGCCTCCAAGCGCATACTTGCAAAAGTTGAAAGTGAGTGTGAAGTTGGAAAACGAGTACGCATAATTTTAAACCATCTAGACAATTCCAAAGCTTCTTTCCTTGACCGAATCAATCAACTCTTTCAAAAACGTGATCAATGGATGATTCCATTTTTTGATGACTTTGACATGAATGAGAACAAACGAAACTATTTTGAAAACATATTTTCTAATTTAATTGAGTCAACCCTTATAGACTTACACAGCGAGGTGCCAAAGGAGTTGCATACAATTATTCCAATAGCTTCGTTTGCAGGAAATAATTGTCTGGACGATAACATACTCAACCCTATTTCAAGTTTACACAAACTCATCTCTATACCATCTCATAAAATCAGTGATCTTAATTTATGGAAAGGAATAGCCGAATTAATTTTAACTAAAAATGGTGCTATCAGAAAGACAATCAATAAGGCTATTGGTTTTCCTGTTAATCAAAAAAAAATAAAGTTAGATTTTAGTAAACTACTAGAATCATTATCTACACACGGGATATTTCTGCAAAAGTTGCATGAGGTAAGAGATCTCCCCGACCCTTCATTTTCTGACAATGAATGGAAAGTATTACGCGCCACTTTATTACTTTTGCCAGATATGGCTAACACCCTAAGAAATATTTTTAGCGAACAAGGAAAAACAGACTTTACAGAAATTTCTCTTTCAGCAAGAGAAGCACTTGGAACTGAAGATGACCCTACCGACCTTTTACTTTACCTTGACTACAAAATCCAGCACATACTTGTGGATGAATACCAGGATATATCATACAAACAATACGACCTACTAATAAGGCTTACTGCTGGATGGACTCGAGACGATGGTCGAACTATGTTCATTGTTGGCGATCCGATGCAATCAATATACAGATTCCGTGATGCTGAAGTTGGACTCTTTCTTAAAACCAAAAATGAAGGACTAGGACATATTGATTTAAAATTCCTGACATTGCAAACCAACTTTCGATCAAAAAAACCAATAGTAGATTGGATAAATGATTGTTTTCAATTAATCTTTCCAAAAACAAATAATCAAGATCTCGGTGCCATTACCTATTCACCCTCAAGAGCAGAACAAACAGAAACAAATCAATCTGGTGTTTTTTTTCACGCGACCGATGAATTGTTTAAGAACAATGAAGCCATAGAAATAACTAATTTAATTTTATCTCTTCGCAATAAATACCCCGAAAAAACTATCGCAATACTTGTTCGAGCAAGAAACCATTTAAAATCAATTGTACGACAGTTTCACAAAAACAAAATACCGTTTTGGGCCGAAGATATAGATTCTCTTACCTCACGTCCTGAAATAATGGATCTTCTTGCTTTAATGCGAGCTCTTACTTCACTCCATGATCGAGTAGCATGGTTGTCAACTCTTCGAGCCCCTTGGTGTGGACTATCATTAGTAGATCTTCATAAAATCTGTGATTCTAATATCAATACCCCTGTATGGGAATTATTAAAAGATAACAAACGTATTAATAGTCTTAGCTCAACAGGACAAAAACGCATTAAAAGAATTACATCGATTTTATTACACTCCTTAAAGGCATTGCCCTTTTCAAACTTTCGGGACATTCTAGAAGGTTGCTGGATCCAACTTGGAGGACCATCATACGCAAACCCTGATATTTTCCCCGATATAGAAATATTCTTTGAAAAAGTCAGCGAATTTCTCGAATCAAATGAATTGTCAAATATTCGAGCATTTCAGGATGATATAAACCATCTATTTTCAAACTCACGGATAGAGTCCGATCAAGCCGTTCAAATTATGACAATGCATAAATCAAAAGGTTTAGAGTTTGATATTGTTATAATTCCGGGTCTTGAAAAAAACTCAAAAGCAGAAGAAAAAAGACTTGTCTATTGGATGCCTCATGGTGACGATTTATTAATAGCGCCTATTGAGGAAAAAGGGGGACCTGATTCTAAAATATATAAGTTTTTATCTCGCTTTGATCGAGCCAAATCTGACTATGAAGCATTACGTCTTCTTTACGTCGCCTCTACCCGAACTAAATTACAGCTACACTTGTTTGGTCAATTTTTAGAGGCAGAGAATAACTCCCCTAGAAAAGGTTCTTTTTTAGGAAAGTTGTGGCCATTTATTCAAGAAGTGTGGCCTAAAGAATCAAATTTTAACGCAACAAAATCACAAAACCCTGATAAAAAAACTAACATTTCAACTCCTAAAATATGGCGACTTAGCGATAACTATCGATTGCCAGAAACTCATCCAAGCATCGAGATAGAAGATTCTATAGAAATCCAAAATGAATTAGAAACTCCTGAGTTTTCTTGGGCAGGTAGTGGAGCGAGAGGTCTTGGAATAGTGATGCATAAATATTTTCAGACCTTGGCAGAAGAAGGAAAAAAAAGTTGGACTGAAGAAAGAATTAAACAATTAGAAAGACTAATACCTGCAGCTTTAAAATCTCAAGGCTTACCTCCTCAAATGATTCTAGAAGAAACCAAAAAGGGCAAAACTATGCTCCGCAATATATTAAACCATCCAGAAGGAAGGTGGATTCTTGAACCCCATAAAGATGCGCATTGTGAATATTCATTATCTCAGATAAAAAATAATACTTATCAATCAAGAATTATTGATAGAACTTTTATCGATGAAAATAATTCACGTTGGATTATAGATTATAAAACAGGAGAACACATGGGAGC
>JAPYPM010000012.1 GCA_029937635.1 Nitrospinaceae bacterium | reverse complement strand
TGTCGAATAAAGAAGGAATAATACCGGCGCTAGAAACCGCCCATGCAATAGCGCATGTAGTTAAAATAGCTCCTAAAATGAATAAAAACAAGATTATTGTAGTTTGCTTATCTGGGAGGGGTGACAAGGACGTTAACCAGGTAGCCGAACGCATGGAGATGGGTTTGTGACACGTATAACAATCTGTTTTGAAAAACTAAAAGCTGAGAAACGAAAAGCTCTTGTAGTTTTCATTACTGCAGGAGACCCAGACCTTGAGCAAACCAAGAGTATTCTTGATGTAATAGATGATAGTGGGGCTGATATCATTGAATTAGGTGTCCCTTTTTCAGATCCGTTAGCAGACGGTCCAATCATTCAGGCTGCTTCATTGCGCTCTCTTAAAAGCGGAACAACTTTAAAGAAAATTATTTCTCTAGTTAAGGAAATTCGCAGGACTCGAAACCTTCCTATTGTTCTAATGACGAGTTTTAATCCTGTGTTCGTCTACGGTGAACAACAGTTTGTTAAAGATGCGGTATCCGTTGGTGTTGATGGAGTTATTATTCCTGACCTACCTCCTGAAGAAGCGGATAAATTTTCTGTTTGCGCTGAGGAAAGTGGTCTTGATTTAATACATCTATTAGCGCCTACTAGCCCAAATGAAAGAATACAGATGGTTGCTAAAAAGGGTCGAGGCTTTATTTATTATATTTCTCTTACAGGGACTACAGGTGTTCGAGCTAAATTAGCGGATGACTTAGGTGATAAAGTTGCATCTATTAAACAAATATCAGATATTCCAGTTCTTATCGGGTTTGGTATATCAACCCCCGACTTAGCACGAAAAGCGACCAAGTTTTCTGATGGTGTTATTGTCGGAAGTGCTGTCGTGAAATTGATTGAAAGATACTCTGAGCCGATAGAAAGAAATAAAAAATTAGCCGAATTTATTACTTCAATAAAACAAGCCATTAGCGATCCCTGTTAAATGAGCGAATCTAATCGCTCCATTCCTGCAATCTCCGTTATTATCCCTGCTTATAATGAAGAGGAATCGATCGGGCTTGTTATTAAAAGTCTTCCTCAAAAAAAAATAAAAGAAATTATAGTTGTTAATAATGGCTCAACTGATAAGACCGCCTCTATTGCAAAACAATATGGTGCTAGGGTAGTCAACGAGCCTTATCGTGGGTATGGAGCCGCTTGTCTTAAAGGAATTTCTGAAGTTAACGACCCTGAAATAGTTGTTTTTGTTGACAGTGATTTTAGTGACTATCCTGAAGAAATTGAAAGTTTAGTAAAGCCAATTGTAGAACATCGAGCAGACTTTGTGCTTGGGAGTCGTATGGTATTTCCTGAAAGTCGAGCTACGTTATTACCGCAAGCGAGATATGGAAATCTTTTGGCAGTATTCCTTATACGATTGTTTTTTCGATATAAATTTACTGACCTTGGTCCATTTCGGGCTATTCGTTATCAGTCTTTGAAAGAAATAAGTATGACTGATAAAAACTTTGGATGGACAGTTGAAATGCAGATAAAGGCAGTAAAGCATGGTTTAAAGATCATGGAAATTCCAGTTCATTATAGAAAGCGTATAGGAGTATCTAAAATTACCGGGACCATATCAGGAACATTTAAAGCAGGGCTAAAAATAATCTTTACGATATTTAAATATTTGTTAATCTAGTTACTCAATCTATTAAAAACTTTAGGGATAAAATAGATGTTTTCCTGTGTTTTAAAATATTTGTATAGATTTAAAGTGATGCTTTTATTGACTTTTTTTATCGTGGTTACTTCAAACTTTTGTTACGCAGCTGACCCTATTGAAAAGTTGATAAGCGATAGACTGAGTGCTGATAAAAAGACATTGGATTTAAGTGGAATGAATATTGGCATCCATGGCGCTAAAGTCTTGGCAGGCTTGAGTCTTCTTTCGAATGTAGAAACACTCCTGTTACAAGGAAATAAAATTAAATATGAAGGAATAAAAGCTTTAGCGAAATCTCCTAACGCTACAAACCTAAAACATCTCGATCTATGGGGTAATATGATTGGAGATATGGGATTGAAAGTAATTTCCGAGTCAAGTTATATACAGGGACTTGATGTATTAAAACTCTGGAAAAATGAAATAGGGGACGATAGTTTGGAGTTAATGGTTAAGTCTTTCAACTTTAAACAATTGAAGACTCTTATGTTAAACGATAATATGGTGACCCCAGTCGGCGCTAGTTATTTGGCAAATCCAGACGTGTTTCCTCGGTTAAAAACCCTAAATTTATTCCGCAACGATATTGGTGACGAGGGGGCTTTCGCATTTTCTCGCTCAAAACCATTCATTAATCTAAGGTTTTTTTATTTAGGTGAAAATAATCTTACTGATAATGGTGCAGTAGCGCTCATTAAGTCAAACTCATTCCCAAGTCTTGAAGTTTTGGATATGGTAAAAAACCATTTAGGTGAAGAAACTGTGATCGCTTCTTTTAAGTCCCGGAAAAATAAAAAAATTCAAATTATTATCCGATAATTTTAGTTTTATAAAGTACATGCCTTAGAATAAGTAAATTTTAATTTAGGCTGATTTTTTTATACTAAAATCTATGAATTGGACAGGGAAAATTATTGTATCAGTAGTTTTATTGTCTGTTTTATTTGCCGCTGCACTAGTTTCTGCAGAAGAGCTATATCCGTATCCGTCCATCGGTGATGGCAAAACTGGAATAGAGGTAGCGCTTACTTTAGTTGATGGTATTACTGCCGATCCGCAGGGTAATATATACATTTCGCATCGTTCTCAGAACCGCATACGAAAACTTAGCTCGAATGGTATTATCACTACGATTGCAGGTAATGGTATTGCTGGTTTTTCTGGTGATGGCGAGTCCGCTCTAAAATCTTCTTTGAATTTTCCCGCTGGTTTAGCTTTTGATAAAGGAAATCTTTATATAGCTGACCGTAATAATCATCGTATCCGAAAAATTGATTTAAATGGAATTATTACTACGGTTGCTGGAACTGGGAAACCAGGTTGTTGTAACGATAATGGACTTGCCACAGAGGCTGGTCTTCATTTTCCTTCAGACGTTGATATCGATTTAGAGGGAAATTTATATATTTCAGATCGATCGAACAACCGCATTAGAAAAGTTAATTCTGTTGGAATTATTACAACCATAGCTGGATTGGGGAAGCCTGGTTATAGTGGAGATTTTGGACCGGCAAAGGAAGCACTTTTAAAATATCCATTCGGTATTAGTCTCGACAGAAAAGGAAGTATTTTTATTGCTGATCGAGGTAATAACCGGGTACGTAAAATTGATCAACGGGGAATCATTACCACGATAGCGGGGGATGGCACTCACTCGTTTGGTGGTGATTACGGTCCGGCAAATCAGTCGAGTTTAGCATTCCCCACAGATGTGATTGTCGATTCTTTTGGGGTAGTTTACATAGCTGACCGTAATAATAACCGTGTGCGTAAAATTGATCGGTCAGGTGTTATTACTACTTTAATGGGATTCAGTCAGACAGAATTTAATGGAGATAACGAAATTGCTGCTGAAACTACTCTGCACCTTCCTTTTGCTTTAACTTTGATTGGTGAAGATCGTTTGTTGATTGCTGATCGAAATCATTTTCGGGTTAGAGAGGTTAAGCTTCAAAGCAGTAAAGTTGCAACGATTGCTGGAAATGGAAATTTTTTATTCAAAGGAGATGGAGGGCCTGGTAGAGGTGCTACATTAGAGGCACCTTCGGGTATTGCACTAGATAGTAAAGGGAATGTTTTGTTTGTAGATCGTCTTCACCAACGAATTCGAAAGATCGACAATAATGGCTTTATTGATACTGTTATAGGAAATGGCAAGCAGGGAAACGAAGGTAATGGTCGAGAGAGCATTGAGGCAACGCTTCACCTTCCAGAGGTTTTAATTATAGATCGCGAAGACAATCTTTATTTAACACAACGCTCCGGCAATGCTTGGATTATTCGTAAATCTAATACTGAGGGTATTATTACGCACTACGCTGGAAATGGAAGGCAAGGAAATTCAGGAGATGGAGGACCTGCTATAGACGCTTCGTTTCATACTATTAGTGACATTGCAGCGGATGATAGCGGTAATATTTATGTTGCTGATTCAATTAATAGAAATATTCGTAAGATTGATAAACGTGGCATTATTTCTACGATTGCCGAAGACAGTTTAGAGGTTCTTGGGACAGAAGTGCACCCCAATGGGATTGTAGTAGATAAAATAGGTAGTATTTATTTTTCGGATTCGGGGAGCAGTAAAATTTACAAAATAGGTGTAAATGGCTCTATTACATTAATTGCAGGAACTGGTGATTTTAATGATTTCGGTGATGAGGGACCAGCCATTGAAGCTGGTCTTAGATCACCTGGGGGCTTAGCAATTGGACCAGATGGGTTTTTATACATTGCTGAGCAGACAACCCATCGTATTCGTAAGATTGATTCAAGTGGTCTTATTACTGGATATGTAGGTACCGGAAAATTTGGATATTCAGGTGACGGAGGACCAGCGATTGACGCGAATATAAAAACTCCCTTTCGTATGGATTTTGATAAGCAAGGAAATCTTTATTTTTCTGATCGAGACAATAACCGTATTCGAAAAGTTAACACCAATGGTGTTATAACTACTATTGCCGGACACAGTAATATAGGTTGGTTACAGGATGGGCTAGAGGTTCGAATTACAGTTCACAATTTTCCGTAATTAACCTATTTCATACTTTAGATATGCTTTGCACCAGAATAAGAAAAGTATATGGTATTTGGTTCTAAATACAAACTACAGTTTTTTTTCAATAGCAAGTTTGAAAAGATTCTTTAAATAATCAGTGTTTGGTTTTTCGAACCTTATACCTATCTCATAATAACTTTTATTGTAAAGCGGATCTTCATTAAAATCAGAACGAATACTTATGCATCGAATTATATTAGCACCCAGATTTTCAGTTTTGAATATTTCTAAATCAAAAGAGACATCTATTTCAATTGGTTCGTTAGAATGTATACACAACCCGCCAGTTGACATATCCATAACTTTGATATCTTTGATTATTGTTTTGTGATCGCCTTCCACTACCTCATATTGCGTACCAATTTTTATTATGCTTGTTAATTTTTTTATGCCGACTCGTAATGATGTTCTTTTACCTTTATCAAAACCCATGTGATTTATTTTATTCTTTATGAGTATTTAGTTATTTTTTTTGCAAGATCTGAGTTTACTTAGATTAAATTATTTTTTCGTAAAAATCTCAGGTTATCGTAACTAGTATCAAGAAAAAAACTTAGCATTGTACGTTAATTTTCTTACTGTGGGATTGCGTAAATAAAAGCCAATGGGGTAAACGTACGAATGAGTGCAAAAAAGTTTATTTTTTTTTAAAATCAATAACTAATTCTTTAGCTAGATTATTATTTTGAATATGGTTTTCTAAAATGATCTCTATGTCATTTTTTGTTTTAGGAGAGTACCAAGTGTCATCTGGGTAGACAACCATAGCAGGCCCGTAAGCACAGGCATCAAGACAACCTGCTTTATTGACTCTAATTTCTTTTTTTAGTCCTAATTCATGGATACGTTTTTTAGCGTAGTCTATTAGGCTGTCTGAATTTTTTTTGGAGCATGAACCTCGAGGGTCATCTTCTGAGCGTTTGTTATTGCAGATAAAAAGGTGCTTACGAAATCTAGGCATTATGTGAGATATTTTTATGCATCCGCTTTAGGTAGTTTGTGAGATTGGTTTTCTTCGTAGTATTCTTTAAATTTACCAAAATTTATATAACACCGATCACAACTATCAGGAAAGATGGTTACAATAATTCCTTTTTTTATTCTTCGTGCTAACTCTAATGCTCCACAAAGGGCAGCAGCTGACGACTGCCCGACCAGAATTCCTTCCTCTTTTTCGAGGGTTTCCACCATATCGTAAGCTTCTTCTGTTAGTACGCTTATTTTCCCATCCAGAAACTCTTCTTTAAAAATTCCAGGAACAATTGAGCTGGCCATATGTTTTAATCCTTCTAGCCCATGAAGTTCTTCTTTAGGTTCCATTGCAAAACCTTGAATTTCTGGGTTTAATTCTTTAAGTTTTTTGGTAGTTCCCATAATGGTTCCTCCTGTCCCAATTCCAGCGATGAAATGGGTGACTTTATGGTCTGTTTGTTCCCAAATTTCTGGTGCGGTTGTGTCGTAGTGAGCTTTCCAGTTAGAGTCATTGTTATACTGATCTGGCATGAAATAAAGCTCAGGGTTTTCTTGGTAGATTTTTCTTGCAAGAAGAATCGCACCGTCAGAGCCTTCAAATGGGCTTGAGGTGACAATCTCAGCGCCATAAAAATCTGCCATCAAGCCTTTTCTTTCTTTGCAAACATTAGCAGGCATCACCAGTTTTACTTTATAGCCCTTTATCTTTCCAATAAGGGCATAGGCTATGCCTGTATTTCCTGAAGTTGAGTCTAGTATGATTTTATTTTTTGTCAGTCTACCAGATTTTTCTCCATCCTCGATCATTCTGAGAGCAGGGCGAGACTTAACTGATCCCCCAGCATTTTTCCATTCGGCTTTGGCAAAAATAGTGACGTCCTTAAATTCCTTACCGATATTTTTTATTCTAATAAGAGGGGTATTCCCTATTGTTTTTAGTACTGAAGTGTCAGCGATGACTGGGCAAGTAGGAGTTTGCACTTCAGTTGGAAGTGATAGTTTCATCTTGTTATTTGATATTTCGAATTAGATATCATAATAAAAAAACGTCTCTTATTTAAAGAAACGTGTTTCAGGTGTATGTATGTACCCTTATTTTTGTAACCCACAAAACTCTTCATAATCTATCAATTTCTTAATAGTTGGTTCTTCACCACATAAAGGACAACTTGCGTCTTTGCGTAACTTTAGGTTTCTAAATTCAGTTTTGAGAGCGTCATATATGAGGAGTTTCCCCACAAGTGGTTCTCCGATTCCAAGTATTAGCTTCAAGACTTCAACAACTTGCAGGTTACCTATAATACCTGCTAAAACCCCTAGGACTCCTCCTTCTTGACAGTTTGGAGCCATTCCAGGAGGGGGCGGTTCTGGATATAAACACCTGTAACAAGGTCCACTATTCGGTTTAAAAACCGTGACCTGTCCTTCGAATCTGTAAATACTCCCGTGAATCAGGGTTTTATTTTCCATAACACAGGCATCATTTACTAGATACCGTGTTGGAAAATTATCTGACCCGTCTACAACGTAATCATAGTCTTTTATAAAACTTTTGATATTACTTGAATCCATTTTCTCGTTATAAAGGGTGACTTTTACATCAGGATTAAGGGCGTTGATAGTTTTTTTTGCTGATTCGGTTTTCAGCATTCCAATGCGTTCTGTAGAATGAATGATTTGTCTTTGAAGGTTACTAAGGTCGACCTGATCGAAGTCAACAATCCCAAGGTTTCCTATACCTGCGGCAGCAAGGTAATACGCAGCAGGGGAGCCTAGACCCCCTGCTCCCAAAAGAAGAACCCTTGCTTCAAGCATTTTTTGCTGGCCGGAACCACCTACCTCAGGAAGAATTATATGACGGCTATAGCGTTCTATCTGTTCGTCGGTGAATTCGATCACTAAGCTCCAATTCCACCTGCAATAGCTGGGATAATTGAAATTTCGTCCCCATCTTTCACGACTGTCTTCTCACCTTCTAGAAAACGAATATCTTCTTCATTTATGTAAATATTTATAAACCGCCTAGGTGCCCCACTTTCATCACAAATACGATCTTTTATACCGTTGAATTGATTTTCTAGGTTGTTGATAATATCAGAAATGGTTTCTCCTTCAGCCGACACTTCAGACTTGTTACTTGTTAGTTTCATTAAAGGGGTAGGAATTCTTACCTTAATAGCCATAGTTTAAATCTCCTTAAAGCTGTTATGCGGTTGCACGATTAGAATATATTTCTTCAAATTTCTTCAACTTAGGCTCAATTACAACAGGATCAGCATACTGACCATTTAATGCTTCAACTGTTTTAAGACCATTCCCTGTTATACAGATCACTGTTGTCTCATCTGATTTGATACGGCCTTGCTGAACCAGTTTTTTTGTAACTCCAACAGTTACACCACCAGCAGTTTCAGTGAAAATACCTTCTGTCTCTGCAAGAAGTTTCATTGCTAACACAATTTCCTCATCATTTACATCTTCTCCATAGCCCCCACTATCTTGTGTGGTTTTAACACCATAATAACCATCTGCAGGATTACCAATCGCAATAGACTTTGCTATGGTATTTGGTTTGACTGGAGTAATTACATCAGTTCCATTTTTTATAGCAGTTGTTACGGGAGAACATCCAGTAGCTTGTGCTGCAAAAATTTTGGACTGAACTTTTCCATCTAAAAGACCCAGACATTCAAACTCATGAAATGCTTTCCAGATTTTTGTGATGAGTGAGCTCCCTGCAACAGGTACAATTACATTATCAGGGGTTTTCCAACCCATCTGCTCAGCTATCTCATAGCCATAGGATCTGGATCCATCACCATAATAAGGACGTATATTAATATTTACAAAAGCCCATTTATGATCCACTGCTATTTCACTGCAAAGTCTATTTACATCATCGTAAGAGCCATCGACTGAAATTAAATTAGTTCCATAAATATTAGTCCCTAAAATTTTCCCTGACTCTAACCCTACTGGAATAAATATAAAGCTTTTCAGACCTGCTTCTGCAGAATGTGCAGCAACAGAATTAGCTAAGTTACCAGTAGATGCGCATGAGATTGTATCAAAACCTAACTCTATTGCTTTAGATACTGCTACTGCTACTACCCTATCTTTGAATGAAAAAGTAGGGTGGTTCACAGAATCATTTTTGATGTAAAGATTGTTTAAACCCAGAACTTTGCCCAGGTTTTTTGCACGGACCAAAGGTGTAAACCCTACATGATCACCGACTTTATTCTCTTCATCTAACGGCATTAGCTCTTTATAGCGCCACATGGAAGGAGGACCTGATAATATAGATTGACGCGTGATTATTTTGCTGATTTTTTCGTAGTCATAGTCAACCTCAAGAGGGCCGAAGCAATATTCGCATACATGAATGGCTTCCTTAGGAAACTCTCTTTTACACTCTTTACATTTCAATCCTTTTACATTTCCCATGAAATCAACTTTCTTGAAAATATTGGTAAAAACTAAAATATCTTTCAGCGGTGTCAGGAATCATCACAACAATGTTTTTTTCAGGCCCTAATTCCTTGGCTAATTCACAGGCTGCAAAACAGGCCGCACCTGCTGAAATGCCAGCAGAAATTCCTTCTTCTTTTCCTAGCCTTCTCGAACAATGGTAAGCGTCATCATCAGAAACAGGTCTAATTGAGTCGAGAATATCTATATTTAAAACCTTTGGCTTAAAACCAGCTCCGATTCCTTGTATTTTATGTGGACCTGGGTTTTTCCCAGAGAGAACGGCAGATGTCTCTGGTTCTACGGCAACGATTTTAATATCCTTATTATGTTGTTTGAGGTATTCCCCAACACCCGTAATGGTTCCTCCAGTGCCAACTCCAGCCACAAATACATCAACTTTTTTTTCATTCATAGCACAGACTATTTCAGGCCCAGTAGTCTTCCTGTGAATTTCAGGATTAGCCGGATTGTTGAACTGTTCTGGCATAAAATAATCTGGGTTTTTAACCAAAAGCTCTTCCGCTCTTTCAATAGTACCCTCCATCCCGAATTCGGCACGACTTAATTCTGTTTTCGCTCCAAAACTTTCAAGCATCATCCTTCGTTCGCTACTCATATTCTCTGACATGACGAGAATAACTTTATAACCCTTAACTGCTCCGACCATAGCAAGGCCAATTCCTGTATTGCCGCTAGTAGCTTCAATTATTGTGGAGCCTGGTTTCAATATACCGCGATCTTCGGCATCTTCCACCATTGCTTTCGCGATCCTATCTTTGACGCTGCCACCTGGGTTGAAACACTCGAGCTTAGCATATATGTTTGCCCCGTTTTTCGGAGTGATATTATTTAGTTTGACTAAAGGAGTTAAACCAACCAGTTGCAAACTATTTTTATTTTGCCCAGCCTGTGTAACCGAATTTGTTGTCATAGATTTTTTAATAAATGTTCTGGCAAACTAGTAATTATAAATGATGCATATACCCCAAGTCAACCGTACAAGTGGTTGTGGACTATGGTGCTTTGTGGTTTCTCAGGTTAATTACTTATATCATAATTAGATGGTAGTATTAGTATTAAACCTGTTAATTGCCAATAGCAAAAATACTTTTTTTAGATGCGGATTTAAAGCATTGGGTTCTTAGAAATAGCTATTTATCAATTTTTAGAGTTAGTTTGGAAGTGTGTTCTAAATATTTTTTGATAAATTATTTGTTTTTGGAGGGGGGTTATATTAGACAGGGAAAGAAAGTGGATAAGACTTACATCCATGACTTTGAAAAAAATTTAACTGCGAGGGTTATGATTTTTGATGCTGCTTAAGCGTTTTCTTATTTCTCGTGTGGCAATACTTGAATCGTCAACTGTGGAAATGATATGCGGTGTAATAAAAATCATCAACTCTGTTTTTTTGACAGTAGTATTTTCACTGCTAAATAATTTCCCCAGATATGGAATATCCATCAAAACCGGAATGCCTACTTCTACTTGAGATTTGTCGGTTCTCATCAAGCCACCCATAACGAGAACCTGATTGTCCTTGAGGACAACCTCGGTTTTAACCTCACGAGTATTAAAAGATGCTGTCGTTATTCCTCCGGATGTGACATCAGGACCTTTTGAACTAATTTCTTGCCGAATTTTTAAGTTTACAAAGTTATCAGAGTTGATCTTGGGGAAAATATCCAATTTTACTCCAACCTTTTTAAATGATATTGAAGTCGAGGTTACTGGCGATGCTGAATTAGTGGTTAAAGTCGAACTGGCAACAGGAATTTCATCAGTAACCGAAATACTGGCAGCTTTATTGTCAGAGGTAACTAGAATAGGGTTTGCTAACACATCAGCTTGTGAATTTGATGCAAATAATTCAAGTTTTGCTTTAAGCCGACTTGCATTTTCTAGAATCATACTGCCCCCGGGAACCAGACTTGCAGTTGCTCCAGAAATTGAAGTTCCTAGAATTGAATTTGAGACTCCCGATGTCGACAGGGAACCTACCTTGGTAAAATCTACGTTACCCATGGATTCTCCTTCTAAAATCCATTCGATTCCTCTACGAGATGCTTCATCAATCTGTAGGTCGATGATCAAAACTTCAATTAGTACTTGTTGTGGTAGCAGATCTAACTTTTTAACAACTTCTAAAATCGCAGAGTAGTTTCTAGGGCTTGTCCTGATAATGAGGGCATTCGTGTCTTCGTCAGCTAGTATTGTAATTTTCCCCTCAACATCAGCTATTTTACCACCGGTTAGTTTGACTTTTTTACTTTTTTGATTACCGGTTTTAGATTGAGATTTTTCTTTATTTTTTTGGGAATCTTTTTTTCCTTGAGATATTTTTGGGTTAGCCAAATCACCAAATTTTTTTAATTTAGATTGACTTGCCTCTGAAGTATTAAATAATTCATCAAGAAGACTTGCTATTTTTTCAGCCTCTCCATTTTGAACATAATAAACAAATGTGCTGGCATCTCCTTCTGAAACAGGTTGATCTAGCTTGTTTATCCAAAATTCGATTGTGGGTAAAATTCGTTCGAATGCGTTCACTACTAAAATAGAATTAAGTCTGCCAAGAGAAAGAAAGGTTAAAGACTCCCCGATTGAATCGGCATAGCCCATCGAAGAAAATATTTCTTGTATTTCAAAGACAACATTGTCGGATTCAGCATGATTTAGCTTGTATAACTGAATATCAGAAGATGCTAGCTTATCTACGTCCAATGACTCAACTACGTTTATTATGCGCCTAACATTATTGGCCATTTCTATCATCATCATATTATTTGTTTCTGGAATTTCTATGAAACTGGCATTAGGCGTTAGTAGTGGGGTTATGATTTTTTTCATAGATTCAACTGAGATATGCTTGAGCGGGATGATCTGGATGATTAGGCGCTCTTTTTCAGGAATGCTAGAATCGTTTCCGTAATGGATGCTCAAAGGTTTTTTTGCAGCTTCTTTTATTCCAAGGAAACGATAAAAATTTCCACTTTTTGTTACCGTTACATTATGTAGAGCTAAAATTTGCTCAAGTACAGAATATAAGTCTTCTACTTGGATTTTGTTGAATGTTTGTAAAGTTACTTTGCCCTTTACATTAGTTTCGATTATGTAGTCAATTTTTAATAACTCGCAGAACGTAGTTATGACATCGTACAATTCGGTTTCTTCAAAGTTCAAGGTGATGTGTTTGGCTTTTTTAAGCTCTTTTGGAAGAGGTGGTTCTTGACTAGTCACCGTTTTTAATTTGTTTAAGGAAGGTAGCTTTCGGTCTTGAAGTGATGTTTTTGTAACCTTGAGCTTTTTTGTCAACTGGTTTTTTTTTGTTTGGGGATTATTTTTAGGGCTAGTCTCAATCAAAACAGAAGATAGACTTGATATGAAAAATTTATTTTTATTTTCATCTTCTGCGAGATACCACGTTTGGTTATCGTGAATATTTTTTTGCGTTCGAAGAAGATTATAAGTTTGGCCTTTTTCTGCAATACCTGATTTTCTGTATTGACTTCCTGGCCCCTTGCGTAGTGGTACCTTTTCACCAGACACCTTAACTAGTCGGCTTATAGGTTGGGCAGGAATACTTTTTAGTCCACTTAGGTCTATTAAGTCTTCACCGGTTTTATTGTTACCGAATTTTCCTTGAGTGACTTTTGATTTTTTCGATGTATTTTTTTCTGAAAAGATCATCTTGTCGATAGGATTCTTTTCCTTGAATTTTTCAAGAGCAGATTTTCTATTACCTAAACAACCTGAGGATAAATAGACGCTAATTATTAAAATCAATAAAAATATTTTTTTCATGTTGTTTTTTTGCTTTCTGTTTCGATTGTTTTGGTAAATCCACTAACAGTGAGCTGAGCCTGAAGTTCTTCTAAGTCTGTTTTATTGATTCGTTGAACAGTGATCTCTTCGATGACCATGAACTTTTGGTTGCTTTCTAGCATGTGTATAAAATTGGTCAAGTTTCTAAGTTTTGATCGAGTGGTAACTTTGGTTGATATGGTTAATAAAGATTCCACATACTTAGGCTTATCGACCCTAAAACGTATAATGTTTACACCTGTTTGGTTTGAAAGTTTCTCTATTAAATTCTGTTGTTCTGAAGCGGCTAAGGCTGGTTTAGTCTGGCTTGAAAAACGCTGATCAAGAGTAGTGCGTAGTAACTTATTTTCTGTGCTTATTGTTTTGTAATATGACTTCTGATTTAAAATTTCATAGCATTTTTGAATGAAAAGTATTTTATCCTGTATTTTTTTATTTAATTTTTTATTTTCTTGATATGTTGGTTGAACAACGAATATAAAAATGAGCCAGAAAACAATAAAAGTCCCGCCAGCAAATAACACTTTTCTGTCTCTAGATGTTACTTGAATCATTCTTTTGTCCCCACAGCAGTTTTAATTGTAAATTTCTCACCTGTTGATTCAGTTATGATCGTACCCACAAAATGAGTATTCTGAAAATGACTTGATTTCTCTATCATTGGTATCAACTGGGATGCGTTTTTTGAAATGCCATTAAGCTCAATGTTTTTTTTCTTGAACCGGATTTTTTTTAACCAAGTATCACTTGGAATAATTTGGCTCAACTCAACCAGTGATGAAAATTTTGTTGGATTAAGTTCGTCTATTTTGTTTAATGCTTTTGTGTATTTCTGAAGCGTTTTATATTCGAGGTCAACTTTTTCCAAAGGCCCCATTTGGGTTTTAATTTCTTCTAGCTGTTTGTCAAGGGATATTAGGGTGTTTTTAGCTTGAATATTTTGATTGACCATCAATGCAATAATAAAAAAAACTGTTGCTAATGCAAGCCCTGCAGTCTTCTTAATATCGATTTTCTTTTTTTTTGTGGTTGTTAAGTCTTCTGGTAATAGATTTGCTTCTATTGGATTTTTTTTTAGTTTCCGCAATGCAAGGCTGAGAGAAGTTGTCATGAATGCTTTTGCGGAATTACTTTGCGCCGTTTGATTGATTGATTTTGGAGATTGTAGTTTTATAACTTGAACTCCCGACTCCTGCTCTACCCTCAAAGCAAGATGTGATATTAAATAACCCCCTCCTGAAATATATATTGTATCTACAGACTTAGAGTTATCTATGTTTCGGCATGATGCTAAAGTGTTCTTTATTTCCTCTACCAAGGTTTTTGCAACTTGTTCAGATATTCTTTTATGTTCTTCACTCTGGTTTTCTGGGTTGAGAAATACTTCTTGAAACTTGGGCTCTTTAATTGGAATGGTTCTGGAAAATTCCAAATTGCTGTTTATAAGGATTAAAATTTCTATTAAGTCTGAGCTAATATCTACCATTACTGATAGAGGGTCTTGGTGTTCACCGTTTACCAACAATAAATTTAGATTGGCGAATGTAGAAACGTCAAGTACCGATGCATTAAGATTGAGTTTCTTAAGTAATTGTAAGTAATTGACAGCAACTTCTTTATTAACTGCGGCGCATACGATATGGTACTGGTTTTGTTTTTTAGTGGTTATATGATTATAAAAATAAAAGTTATTTAAACTTGAGGAGAAATGTCTCTCTAGTTCAAATCCCATCATAGAATCCACAGACTTGCGATCTGGAGAGGGAAGTTTAAATGACTGAACTGTAATATTAGAACGAGGAATGCTAACAATTACGTTTTCTGCCCAAGCATCATGTTCAATTATAAAACGATTCACTTTTTCAAGAAAAAGAGATTCAGCTTTCTTGTCGCTTTTAATTATTGATTGAATGACTATGTGTTCACTAGCTAAAACATCAACTTGGTATAGAGTCTTCCCTAGTAAGGTTAGGCAAACCGATTTTTCACGGATATCGATTCCCAGTGACTTCTCTAGATAAAAATTTTTCATTAGTTGTTCATCCAACGAGTTTTAATATATATTTTAAAAACTATTATCATTCCAAAAATGCGTTAAAAGTATTGGGTTTTTTTCTCCAGAGATCTTTTGAACTACAGTTTTTATCGTATGAATAGTTGGACTCCCATCAATTGCACCTGTAGATCTAATTGTAAAATAATTAGAAATTGTCTTATCATAGAACCCCCTTTTTTCTCTTTGTTTCATGATCTCTTTTTCCTGAGACTCTGAAAAAAGGATTGAAAGTATTTCTGGTGAAGCAGTATTAGGGTTTGTCTTAGAGTTATAAGGCGTGAAAAAATTTATTAAGCCCTTTTGTTGGTCAGTCCCATATAAAATTTTTTCATCAATTCCACGAATCTTTATTAATTCATCAAGGCTTTCTATGCGTGCATTTTTTGGGTTATAAGGTGGAGTCAAACTCTGATAATAATCATTTTCCGCTCCATTTAGTCGGTATTCTTTATCTATATCGATCCAGTCTAGTATTGAATCCGCTATAACATCTTTTTTTTCTTTAGATTCTATCCCAGCACTTGTCAAAACTTTGACCAATGTGACTCGTTCAGTGGTATTAATCGGTATCTTTCTATTCTCATCAACTATTGAATAAGTAATTAACCCTGACCCATACTGAATATTTTTTCTGTTCGGGTATAGAAATGTGGTTACATCTGACTGTGTTGGTTCTGTTTCTGACTTTTTGGTTACATCTTCCATTATCAATCCAAAATCTTTATGCGAGGCGTGAAAGCTTGATGGTGCAAGGATTTCCGCCATTGCCAAATGAATTCCTGCCTTAGCCCAATGATAGGCTTGGATGTCTTCTTTATAGTTACGGGTGGTATTGACTTCGCTCTTCATGGAGAAGGCAAACTCAGTAGCTAAAGCCATGAGTAGCACCAGAATCCACAGCACGACCATCAGCGCAATACCATCTTGATTTTTATGAAGTTTATATATTTTTATCATCTTCTAGAGGTAGTGCAAATTTCATTCCAGAATAAAGAGGGATTATGATGGGAGGAGGGGAAATTGTTCGTGTTTTCTTGCTTGAACTATGTTTGGCTATCTCGTTCAACCCTAGAGAAACTTCCACAGCTCTAGGGAGAGATATTTTGTTCTTTTTTTCAAAATTTAGACGAGTCTTCCCCTCCTCAGTTAATTCGCCTACTTTTGCCTGAAAGTTGTTGTGTTCAATGGAATTCACCCATTGTCCTTCATATTTTTTGGATTTATCTATTTGTAGTTCTGTTTCGGCAGGACTTAATTTTTTAATTTTGTAATAACGAAATTTAAGATAATCCACGTCTTCAGCAAGAAGAAACAAACGTCCATTTTTAATTTTAAGAGGGTCGGTCGAATTTTTTGGTGCTACAGTACGCTCTTCCATTATAATGCCAGATTTTCCTGACTTTGGATCTTCTCCGACATAAAAAATAGTTTCATGTGTCCATGGAGATTTTCCTTGGCTGGTGAGCTGTGAGGAAAAAGTTACGAATCGTAGAGAATTACTTTTGCCTTCAAAAGAAAGTATTTTTTCTATATTTTCCTCTGAATTTTTGGATGCGAAAACAGTATTGTTTTGAAATATAAATACGGGATAATTAGATTTTATTTTTTGTCCTAGTTGATTTTGAATGAGTCGTAAACGTTGAAAGGTGTCAATTTTTAATTGACCAGTTTCTTGTGCGGAAGCTCCTAGCCTTATAGCCCCAAGTGCTATAGTTACGATAAACCCTATAATACCTAAAGAGAGTATGAGTTCTAATAAAGTGAATCCTTGATTTGATTCGCGCAGATACTTCATAGTTTAATTTCCTGAAATATGAGAAGTGACCGCTCCGCTTATATATGCATTACCGGCGCCATTACCAGAAATTTTTACAGGAGGAGTAGGTGGAGTGTCTTTTTCACTAGCCTGAATAGATCCGGGGACCCAATCAAAAGATTCAGCTAAGGATCTATCTAAACTAGGATGTGACGCACCATCAACTTTTATAGTATTCAATTGAATGTTACGAGTTTTCCCGGCATCCTCCCAAAGGACGTTCAATGTTACTTCTGAAAGTTGAATGTTATTCTCTTTGCTATTAAGCGGAGAGGTGTGCGGTGATATTTCAAGTTGCCAACGGTATTTTTTTTCGTCAGGGAACGTTCCTTCAAACTCAGTAACGCTGTAGTTATCGACCTCCAGTGCTCCTAGTTTTGAATGGGCTAGAGAAGTGCCTTTGAGATATTGTTCTGAAAGACTAACCGAACGAATGCTACCAGAGAACAATTGTAAGACGGTAACAAATCCCATTGCCATAATAGCAAGAGCGACAATCACCTCGAGAAGTGAAAACCCATCGTTATTTGGTCTGTTTAATCTTAGTTGTTCCGGTAATAGGGTCAATGCTAATAGCATAATAGTTTTCCGAGTTTCTGGATTCATTGATGTTTATTACGATCAACCCGCCACTTGAATTTCCTTGTGGAAAAAAAGTGACCGTGAACTCATCATCGCTAATAAAATTATCTTCACCTTCCTCTATAAAGTGAGCTAGACGAATAGGATCTACTAAGGATGTAATTTTTGGAGTTTCGTTTTTATAGCCTTGTTTAACCCAAAACTGGTTTCTGACTAGATTTCCTGAAAATATAACTGGTTTTTTAGAAGTAATAGCTTCATTTCTTGCGTATCTCAAGGTAGACGCAACCTTACGTGCAGATGTTTGGAGTTCCATACGATCTAACGTTGACATCACAAAGGGGGTGCTCAGGCCAGCAATAAGTGCCATGAAGAACATAACGAGCGTTAGCTCGAGCAGGGTAAACCCCAAACAACCAGTTTTTTTCTGAAAATCCAGAGGTTTTATCATTTCCAACTAACAATATCTTTATTTATATTCTCACCACCTTCCACGCTGTCAGCTCCGTAGGAAACCAGGTCATAATCCCCATGTTCTCCTGGAGAAGTGTATGTATAGTTATTTCCCCATGGATCTTTTGGGACCTCTTTTTTAAGATATGATGAAATTTTTTCAAGCCCTTCATCAGTAGTTGGGTATTTATGATTTTCAAGGCGGTATAAATCTAGAGCTTGGCCAAGCAATTCAATTTGAGCTTGAGCATCTTGTTGCATTGCCTTATCTACATGACCAAAAAACTTGGGGACAACTAAAGCCGCAAGGAGCCCAATGATAACCATGACAACTAGCAACTCGATTAAGGTGAATCCAGATTGCGAA